>CAJBRY010000734.1 GCA_903958085.1 uncultured Geobacteraceae bacterium | reverse complement strand
CTTTGTCCAGGGATTCAAAATTGCTCCTTTCATCACTGGAAACACGAGCCCGATCTTCGTAGGTAAGCCCTTTCATTCCTGCAACTACTGCAGAAGTGGAAGAGGGGCGTGCTCTGGCGGCAAGCTTTGGAGCAACTTCCGCGGTTTGTGCGGCACTCTTGCCAAGTGGTGGTGTTTTTGCGGTCTGAACGGCCGGAATAAAGCCCTGCTTCCCCTTATAGGAAAGCTTCAACCAACTCCCCTCTTTTCCAACGGATACAAACTGAAAGCCGGAATCTAGAGTACCGATAACTTCGGATGCAATGGCAGGTTTAGAATATAGCTTGGCACGAAACGGTTGGATAAAAAGAGGTCCTTCTGAAAATACCGTTGTTGCAGATAACAAAGATACGAGAAATATAGAAAACAACAACAGACTTCCAACTTTCATAACCTGTTTCCTCCGTGAAAAAAATAAGCAGAACATACGATAGAAATAGTGAACGGCAAACTACCATGCAACGCCTAAAACGTCAAAGAAGATGAACAAAAACCCCCGCTCGGTTCATACCGGCGGGGGTCAGTTTACTCAGTGCAAAATGATACAAAACAAGAAATTACATCCCCAAGAGTTTTTTAGAGAGTTTCTTGCCTAAAGCTGGTTTGTTAAGCTTGGAAATATCAAAATTTGCTCTGATATGATCTGCTCCAGTATCATTAAAGCTATAACCATTACCTTCAGAGTAGTCTGTTGCACCAATAGCAGTGTGGTCACCCTGCATAACGTATCCTTTTACACTGTTATAGGCAAAAATGGGATTATTACCGAGCTTATACTGCGTACGCAAATCCGGTGGAATTGCGATTTCGAGGATGCTTTGACCATTAACTGTTGTAATTGAGTAAGTTGAAGTTGTGGCAAGCTTTGTTGGCGAAGTTGCAAGGCTGCTCCACATATAGAAATTTACTACATTGCTTGCTCCAGCAATGAACTGGGCATAGAATGAAGTATTAAAATTATTACTGTCAATATAAACATGCATACCGTTACCATCAATAAACATATTCGGAATTGAATTCAAATCTGTACCCAATGCATTTCCATAACCATCCCATAACGAATAATCATTCGTAAGGTTACTCCACGTGGTTGTATAACCCAAAGAACCAGTCGGGAAAACCGTTGGACTTGGAACAAGCATACTGGAATAATACTCCAGACTTGAAACAGGGGTTCCTGCAAGATTTACAGAAGCCATAGTAATCTTTGATACACCAGATGTTGTTTTGGAAGAGATATTTGCGGAGCCATCTGAATTGAAAGATATTACAGTATCAGAAATACCGTCATTGCCAGCCTGCCAAACACCTGAAGATGTCAACACATAATAGTAATTATTCTGATCACCCTGAGTTGGAAAGCCTGCTGGAGCAGTTGTTTGCCATTGTTTTGACACTGGATTAAGATACCATTCTATTGTTTCTGTTAAACTGACACCATCAGCTGCAAGAGCAACTGAAGCGACATAGTAATAACTCGTTTGAGTAGTTGAATTGTAATCATTTGAAATATAGTGCATTCCTGATTGAAAAATTGCTTTTGCTGGGGAAGTAGTTGCCGGTGGAGTCGGGACAGCAGTCCCGGTAATACGCCCCTGGCTAACTGAATCAGCATAAGTTACAAATTTACGCGTATTGAAGGTGTATCCAGCCTTGCTGGCAGTAACACTCACTGTTGCACCTGCGGGGACATTTGTAATCATCCATTTGCCGGTATCGTCAGTGCTGGTAAGAACGGGATTGAGATTATAGGTAACCGGGTATGTTGTCTGATCGGCTGTATTAGTTGCAGTAACAACAACTCCAGAAAGATAACTACTTGTCAAGTCTGTGCTGGCAACAACCCTCGAAGATATGACACCCCTTCCGGAAGCATTGCCCCAGTTAGTTATCATTGCAGGAGTATAAATAGCATATGGGCTGCTCGATGAATCTGTATTAGCAGCAAGATTCAGTTCTGCTGAATATGTATTCGCTTTTCCTAACTTGCCCATTTTAACAAAGAAGTTTGTATTTTTGGGAATACCGACAAGGGTATAAAAGCCGTTTGAGTCTGTATATGTTGTTACGTCTGACGAGAGTCCAGAAGTACTCACAATAGCTCCTGAAACAGGGTCACCAGTAGTTGTTGAAGCTCCGTAATCCATAATTCTGCTGGTGAATGCAACAGAATCTGCCGATGGCGCAGTATAGCTGCTTACGGAATTTGTAAGGGATGATCTTGCAGCGGTTAGATCAACAGTTGTTGGAGTACCGCCAGTTCCAACATTGCCTGTTGTATATTGTGTCGTTGAAATTGTTGCCGTTACGGTTCCAGCTATAAAAGCGGCAGAATTCACATTATTGAATACAGTAGCAGCTACGACATTTACCAGGTTCATCAAATCAATGTAGGCCTGAGTGGCATCTGCACCGCCAGAAGTCGTAACAGCACCCACAGCAGCGTTTATTCTGCTTTCAAGCGCCAATAGATTGACCCCCGCAATTGATGCAGAAGTAAACAGTGTAGAATTAGCTGAATCGCCAAGAGTTCCTAAGGTTCCCCCCAGTTTCTGCTCAGCTACGATAACAGCTGTTGTGGAGACGGTATTAACATTTCTGGTTGTATCGGCAGATAATGAGTTTTTATCTACCAGGGCCTTCAGAACAGTATTGCCGCTTATTGCCTTAACAACGTAATCAGCACTGGCAATTCCTGTAAATGAATATTCATAAGAACCGTTGACATTAAGTGTAGCGGTTGCTGTTTTAATAACGTTTCCGCTTAAATCACGGAGTTCAACGGTTATTGTAGTTGGAAGAGCAACTGACTTGGCAGCTCGCTTACCTAAACTGTTCAAATCTACTGAAGCCGAAGTTGGAAAAGTAACAGTTCCGGCAACTTTCGCAGAGGTATCTGCAGGAGTAAGAGCTGCAGGGGCGTCCGAAGAACCACCACCGCAACCATTAATCACAAAAAGTGTTACAACAGACAACAGCAGCAATCCCAACCATCTAAACCTGTTTTTTGCTTCTTTCATATCATCTCCTTTTTATTTTTTGACGGACAAAGCACCTTTGCAAATTCGCCAATTAAATTCGCCAAATAAAATACTCCAATGCCGTTGCAAGTCAATCAAAATCACCGGTAATAATGTTTATAATCACTTCGATTTTGCGACAAAAACACCATCCCAATTTTCCGGCGGCGGTACGGCAATAAACTCTTGGCAACGCTCTGCATAAAGTGCTGATACTTTGTCTTGTTTTTGAGTTCTTAAACTTTCAAACTGAGTCTGCGCTTCGAAAAAATTTCTGTTTCTGTACAAACCGAGCGCTTCGGAGAACCTTGACCGCAAATCATTATCATCAACAACCATCAACTCAAAAATAGGTACAGGCTGCCGCTTACCTTTAACCGCCACCAGATCTATTTCCCGGAAAGGCAAATCGCTTACCACCTGTCGCCTTGTCGATTCGCTGACAATAATATGCGTGCCATACATCTTGTTAAGACCTTCAAGGCGTGATGCCAGATTGACATTATCACCAATGGCAGTGTAGTCAAAACGCATCGCAGCTCCCATGTTGCCTACAACGGCTTCACCTGTATTTACGCCTATACCTATATCAATAAATTGCATTCCACGTTCAATAAATGATCGATTAAGCTCAGCAAGCTTTACGATCATTTTCAAAGCCGAGCGACAGGCATGGTCTGAATGTTCAGCCACGTCTAGCGGAGCGTTATAAATCGCCATAACTGCATCACCTATGTATTTATCGAGCGTTCCCTTTTCCTCAAGCACAATCATAGTCATCGGGTTCAGATATTCATTAAGCAGATGAACAAGATCTTCCGGTGAGAGTTTTTCGGACAGGGAAGTAAATCCACGAATATCGGAAAAGAGAATACTTATCTCACGCTTTTCACCGCCAAGCTTGAGGCTGTCCGGGTTTTTCATAATCTGAGCCACCAGATCCGCAGAGACATAGTTGCTGAACGCTTTTTTCATGTAGCGCCCTTTTCGGTCTACAACCAGACTGCGATAAATCTCTGATCCGACTGTGGTAACAACTAATGCAAGCAAAGGGGATTGAATAGAGAGATCCAGGAAAAATTTGCTGAAGAGAAGATAGTTCACAGTTACATAAAAGATACTTAAAACGGACCCGATCAAAAATCCGATTGTGGCACTTGGAGCCAATCCAAGCAGAAGTGCCAATATCAGAGGGAGCAGAAGTATAACTATTCTTTCCGCAAGAATAGTTCTGTTGTCGTGGATTATGAAGCGCTGTTCAAGGGTGTTGGCGGCGGCAGTTGCATGAATTTCGACACCGGGAAGCACAGAATCAAAGGGTGTCGGGCGGACATCGTAAATGCCTATTTCAGTAAACCCGGCAAAAGCAATCTTCCCCGCAAGTTCATCAGACGACAGTCGTTTATTAATAACATCGACCGCAGAGTATGTTTTAATTGTTCCGCCTGGTCCGTAATAATTAAGGGAAAGTTCAGCCTCTTTATTGCATGGAATTATAAATTTACCGAGTTTTATCGAACGCACACCGACTTCACCAACACTAACCTTAGCTGTTTCACCGCTGAATTGTTTCAGCGCTTGAAGGACCATTGAAGGGTAGACTTCGCCGTTGTATAACATTAGCAGCGGCAAGCGCCTGAAAAGTCCATCAGTATCTGATATTACGTTAAAAAACCCATATCCTAGTGCCCCCTCGCCTATCTGACCAATATTTGCATCCAG
>CAJBRY010000733.1 GCA_903958085.1 uncultured Geobacteraceae bacterium | reverse complement strand
CATGAGAAAACTATAGGACAGACGATTAACATCGGCAGCAGTTGTGAAATATCGATTGATGAACTGGCGACTCACGTTTCCAAGATGAATGAAGGTCAGAGCAGAGTCATCCACGAACCGCCACGTCCCGGAGACGTTTTACGGCTGTATGCAGATACAACAAAAGCTTTACAGTTGTGCGGCTACAAACCGAGAATCACATTACGGGAAGGGTTGCAGAAACTCAAAAACTGGTATCTTGGCGCTGGCATTTCACCTCAAGAACTTCTAAAGAGTGAAATTGTGAAGAATTGGGAGATATTTCAAAAATAATGAGCGATTTTCAGCATTTTATCCCTATCGCGAAACCCTGGATGGATGAGCATGAAGCCGATGCTGTAACACGCGTCATTGCCTCAGGATGGATTACGCAGGGGCCGGAAGTGACGTCTTTCGAGAAGGAGTTTGCTGACTTTGTTGGGGCGCCGCATGCCTGTGCCGTATCGAGTTGCACGACGGCCCTGCACCTTGCTCTGCTTGCCGTTGGCATTAAGCCGGGCGATGAAGTAATCACTGTAAGCCACTCCTTCATTGCTACAGCAAATAGCATCCGATATTGCGGTGCGTCACCGGTTTTCGTGGATATCGAACCGGGAACTTTCAACATGAATCCGTCGCTTATTGAGGATTTGATCAACGAAAAGACCAAAGCCATTCTATGCGTGCATCAAATGGGTATGCCGGGTAATCTTGACGCTATCATTGGCATCGCCAGAAGGTACAACTTATTTGTCATTGAGGACGCGGCCTGCGCAATTGGTAGTAAAATCAGTTGGCACGGCAAATGGGAAAAAATCGGGAAACCTCATGGTGATATTGCCTGCTTTTCCTTTCATCCGCGAAAATTACTCAGCACAGGGGATGGGGGCATGCTAACAACGGCCAATGATGAATGGGATCATAAATTTCGTTTGTGGCGACAGCACGGCATGAGCGTACCAGATACTGTTCGGCATGGGGCAAAGGAAGTCATCTTCGAAACTTATCAATGTCTCGGTTACAACTACCGTATGACCGATGTACAGGCGGCAATGGGTCGTGAACAACTAAAAAAGCTACCGGAAATCGTTGCGAGACGGAGAGAAATGGTCAAACGTTATCGGACGCTGTTGAGTGATGAAATTTCAGACGTTGGATTGCCTTTCGAACTTACATGGGCAAAAAGCAACTGGCAGAGCGTGTGTGTGTGGTTGCCTGAACGGGTCAATCAGATAACAGTGATGCAAGAGATGCTCGATGCTGGAATAGCAACCCGCAGGGGCGTTATGTGTGCCCATCGAGAAGAGTCCTTTATATACGGAACTTGGTCATGTGGAAAAGGACCCGGCCCATGCGAATGCGAACCGGGACGATGCGCCAGGCTTGACGAAAGCGAAAGGGCTCAAGATCGCTGCATAATTTTACCACTATATCATCAGATGACGGAAGATGATCAACTCAGAGTCGTTATGACCCTGAAAAAATCTTGTGTGCGTATATGACAACACTTGATATCCTGTTGACAATAATCACACCTGCATACAACGAACCCGGTAATATACCCCTTCTATATCGAGCAATATACATAGGTGCAACAAAATGAAAGATACACAGCGAGTTACAATAGGGATTAGTACTCATAATAGAATAGAACTTCTAAAAAAAACCCTGCCTACGATTCAAAATCAGTCTTATGATAATATTCAAATTCGTATTTCATGTCATAAGTGTACCGATGGGACGTTTGAATATCTCACAAACCAAAAGAAAGACGATTCGCGTTTATATTTTTTTAGATGTGAAGATGATATTTTTTATTATGGCCTAAATGAAGCCTTGGTAGGAGGGGGCGATGATTTTTGTGCTATAGGAAGTGATGATGATCTATATGAACAAGCTTGGCTTGAGGAGATGTTGAAAGCTCTTCTTAATGCGCCTAGTGCCGGATTTGCCTATTGTGCGGATGATTGTATTGATAGTGAAGGTCTGTTATTGAAGAAAGGGAGGATGCCTTTTGCTAATCATATGAAGTTGGCGAGAGATTCATTTCATGCGGAGTTGCGTCATCATTTTGTACGAGGGCCAGGGGTTTTGATGAGGTCAGAAGTATTTAGACGGGCTGGCATGATTTATCCGGAATACATTTATGGCGATCCATTTTTATTTATTGGAATGACGCGGTTGGCACGTGCTGTCTATGTGCCACAAATTTTGTATCATTATAGAGTGCATAGTAGAAGTATGACAAATAATAATATGATTGATATTGTAGACAACACTCGTAAGCTAATGAGAACATACAATTTAGCACTTGAACATTATAATCTCACTGCTGAGGAATCGATAGATTTTCTGGAAGCCTTATGGAGAGGTTTTTTTGTATCAGTACCTTATGCCGATGATGCTGTTATAAGAGATATT
>CAJBRY010000732.1 GCA_903958085.1 uncultured Geobacteraceae bacterium | reverse complement strand
TGCATGAACGAGGTTGATCATGCCAATGCCTGTCATGGCCGATGTACCGTTGATGAGCGAGAGCCCTTCCCGGATATGCATTTTGATCGGTGTCAGTTTTTCGGTTTGAAAAACATCTTTGGTTGGCTGTAGTTTTCCCTGGTACCAGATTTCTCCTTCGCCGATCAGATTCAGCGCCAGATGGGCCAATTGCACCAGGTCGCCGCTGGCACCCACTCCGCCGTGTTCGGGTATATGTGGATTGATGTTCCGGTTGATCAACTCTTTCAGTAACTCAACCACTTCAACATGAATACCCGACTTGGCTTGCATAATGGTATTCAGCCTGGCCACCATGGTGGCCCGGGCATAAATTTCAGACAAAGGGGTCCCGCTGCCGGAACAGTGGCTTCGGATCAGGTTATACTGGAGTTGAAGTTCATTATTTCCGCTGATCTTATATTGTGCCATCGGACCAAGGCCTGTGTTGATTCCATAGATTACCTTTCCTTTGGCAAATTCTTTCAGGAACTGATAGTTTGCCTTAACCTTTGCAACTGCTTTCGGGTCGAGTTCAATCTTTTCATCCAGGAAAAGAACCTTGTAGAAATCGTCGGGAGTAAGTTGCTGTATTCCTACGCTTATCATTGTTTTACGTCGTTTTACATGCCTGAATTATACGTCAGGAAATCAAATTTGCAAAGGTATAACATATTTTGAAAAAAGTATTCGTGTTTTATGGCGAAAGCAATACCGGGAAGAGTACCTTTCCTAAAATATGGAATAAATTATTGCAGAGCCGGTATACACTTGTTCCGGAAGACGCTGACCGCAGGATCGGAGATAATTTTTTCTTGTATGCGGTGAGTCATAGCCAGGTGCTACACATGGACGAAGTCAACGGCAAAAGCAGAAAACTAAGGGATTTCATCAAGGCCATGAGTACGGTGCAAACGAATGTGAGCGTCCGGTGTCCGGGTGGTGAAAGTAAATCGACTGATATCAGTTGCTTGCTAACATTTACTACAAACCACGCGTTTAAATTTAAGGAATCAAGCGCGGCACTGTTTAATCGATTGATGCCGGTACATTTCGCACAGGAGCAGGAGATATTACCTAACTGGGATATCGAGGAAATCCTGACGGATAGATTGCTGGTTGATTTGATAATTGGGATGGTGCATCACTTTAATCCTCACGGCTGGACGATGCCATACGAAACAATCAGACTACGGGAAGAGTTCTGCGTCGGAGAAGATGATGATAGTAAATTATTTAAGGGAATTATACAGAATGGTAGTCAATGGATAAGATCCAGCGAGTTGATAGAGAAAATGAACAGAATAGTGAGAGCGCATAATGTGATGCAGACAGAGAAGGATGATATGGTGGAAGAATACACACGAATCTCGTTTCCTATGCGTATGGCTAAAATATGCTCGAGACTAGGGCTACAATGCAAGCCAAGCCGATCAAAAATCCTGCTGACTGACCCTAACGACCAGAAAAATGTGAAAATAGTGCAGTCAAGCGGCTGGGAGAATATAAAATGGGTGGATAAACAGGATTTAAAGCAAATGAGCGCGTGGGATAGGGTTACTTCGGGCATGCTGGACGACGACGAGGAAATAGTGCCGAACGAGACACCGTTCACTTTGCCATTCTAGTTATTATTAACTATTTTAAGTAAACTATAATATGCAAACTCAAATCCGTAGCATAATCTATAACCATAACAAGAATATTCTGGCTATACCGGTATACCATTACCTAACGGCACAGAATGAGCCTCAAACGATAGAGACAGAGATACTTGGCCCGATTGTAGTCGGGAAACTGAAGTAATGTTTGCAGGAATACGAGAAACTGCACGAATTAAGCAAAGGTATGATTAAAATATCATCCGAGCCGGCAATTCTTAAGCCTTTATATGAGCAAGCAGACCATACAACGCAGTACTGGACGACTTTATACCATAAATTGTATAGAAAACAATCAGAAAACGC
>CAJBRY010000731.1 GCA_903958085.1 uncultured Geobacteraceae bacterium | reverse complement strand
CAGGCGTGACACCCAACACATTTACGCAGATCGAGAAGCATTGCCCAGCGACGTTTGCCAGCCGGCTTTTGTAGTGCGCGTTCCAGATCTTTTTGCATGGTAACCAGAATGTCTTCGTGGTGCATTCGATCCTCCTCCTCTATTTTTTATGGCACTTGGCACAATCGCCTTTTACGCTGAAAGCAGTCTTGCCGTTGTGGCAGGACCCGCAGGATTTGCCCTTCTGCATCTCTTTCATAATGACTTTTTTGTGTTTTTTGGAGTTGGTATAGAGTTTGTCGTGGCAGTAAGTACATTTTTGACCGGCACCTGAAACATGAACTTCGTGGCTAAATGAGATGTCTCCGCCTTTACTTTTCAGCGTAACATCACCACCGCCGACTGTGGAAAAAGCCTGGCTTGCGACAAGAACAACGATGCTCGCAAGAATTGTGATTCGCATACGCACCTCCCCATTGGCATGATTTTCAAACAAGTATATCCTGACTTGCGGATATTTCAAGCAGATTATATCCGCTAATGCAAATATTAACTCAGTTCTTGACTGCGATAGCAGGAGAAGTTTATAAACATGGGACTATGAAACATCTCGCTCAAACCTTAAAAGCATTGTCAGATCCAATTCGCCTTCGAATCATTCTTCTTCTGGAGTCAGAAGGAGAATTGTGTGTTTGTGACCTTATAGAAGTACTTAAACTTCCTCAGTCAACAGTATCGCGCCACTTAGCTTATCTCAAACGCAGTTGTTGGGTTGACACACGCCGCGAAGGTTTATGGATGCATTATTCACTTAGCAAAGAAAGCTGCACGATCTGTAAAGAAGTTCTCCATACTCTAAAGCAAAATGCGAGTACACTCCACGAAGCCGTATCAGATCGAATCACATTATCAACCTTCCTGAAAACAAAAGTCACCCCAAACTGCTGATAATTCAAAATTGGAACTTGATATATCCGCAAAAGCGGATATACTGCCCACAGTTTATTACAAGTGAGGTGTATTCATGTCAAATGTTTCAAATAAGCTCTCCTTCCTCGATTGCTGGCTGACTCTATGGATTTTCGCCGCAATGGCGTTGGGAGTCGGACTTGGCTATTTTGTTCCAGGTACAGAGGCCTTCATCAATTCCTTTCAGGTCGGCACAACAAACATCCCCATCGCCATCGGTTTAATTGTTATGATGTATCCCCCCTTTGCCAAGGTAAAGTATGAGGATATGCTGGAAGTCTTCAAGAACAAAAGAATACTCGGTATCTCGCTGGTACAGAACTGGATTGTCGGTCCGCTGTTGATGTTTGTGCTGGCGGCTCTTTTGTTGCCGGACAAGCCCGAATATCTGGTGGGTTTAATCATGATCGGTCTGGCACGCTGCATTGCCATGGTGATCGTCTGGAATGAACTGGCCAAGGGGAATACTGAATACGCTGCAGGTTTGGTGGCATTTAACAGCGTCTTTCAGGTGCTCTTTTACAGTGTCTATGCATGGATATTCATTACCGTCTTGCCGCCGCTGGTTGGACTAAAGGGAATGGAAGTAAATATCAGTATTGCCGAAATTGCCAGGAGCGTCTTTATCTACCTCGGCATTCCCTGTATTGCAGGTGCTTTGACCCGCCTCATTGGTGTGAAGATAATGAGCAAGGAACGTTATCACCGCGAGTTCGTTCCGAAGATCGGCCCTCTAACTCTAATCGCCTTGCTCTTCACGATTGTGGTCATGTTCAGTCTCAAGGGAAACCTGATCGTTCAGTTGCCTTTTGATGTGGTACGCATTGCTATTCCACTATCCATCTACTTTATCGTCATGTTTCTGTTTTCGTTCTGGATGGGTAAAAAGATGGGGGCTGATTACAGCAAGACAACCACACTTGCATTTACGGCTGCCAGCAACAATTTCGAGCTTGCCATCGCAGTGTCGATTGCAGTCTTTGGGCTCAATTCCGGCGCAGCTTTCGCGGCTGTTATTGGTCCGTTAGTTGAGGTGCCAGTTATGATAGGACTGGTGCATGTCGCGTTCTGGTTTCAGCGCCGTTGGTTTCCTGTTTAATATATTGAAGACTGGACTCTAAAAGCATGATGGGACGATTTAGCAAAACAAACTAATGACGGGTTGCATAGTGAAAATTCACAATATAAAGAAAATAAAACGCACCATAAAAACATTTCAGAGCAAATCGGAAAGTTGCTGTTACAGCAATAATACGATTAATAAAGCCCCTTGTTGCGGGCCCAGAATGGAGCAGACCGGTGGCGAGATTTCTGATAAGGTTCCGGGTTTTATTGCTTGGATGGATACGCCAAGTGGAAAAGTACCCCAAATATCGACAACTCTATCAAATGTCGACCATTTAGGTGCTTGTATGGCACGCTGGGGAATTAACAGAATGGGCTATATAGTACCGCCGGGTTTGTACGCAATTGGTACACCTGATTCTGCTGCACTGGTAGTTGTAACTGCCAATTACAAGATGAGTTATGACCGGGTAAGAAGCGCCTTATCCGGTAGAAATTTATGGTTGCTAGTTTTAGAAACATTTGGGGTCAACGTCTGGTGTGCCGCAGGTAAAGGAACATTTGGAACGGGTGAACTGGTTAAAAGAATAAACAAGGCAGATCTCCAAAAAGTGCTGACCCAGAGACAATTGATTCTGCCTATCCTCGGAGCACCAGGTATCAGTGCCCACGAAGTGGCTAAACGCACCGGATTTTCGGTTCAGTATGCCGCTATCAGGGCTGATGATCTCCCTAGATTTTTCGACCATAAAATGATCACTACACCAGAGATGAGAAAGGTAAGCTTCACAACTTACGAGCGACTTGTACTGATACCGGTAGAAATTGTACTTACGTTGAAATCACTCGCTCTCATAAGTGCAGTTGTTTTTCTGATAGCATTTATGGCTAATGGGTATTCTGCGTCTGTAGTTATGGCCTTGGCCTGTCTGGGCGCAGTACTCACTGGCGTTGTCACTGTTCCAATCCTGCTACCCTGGATTCCATTTAGGAGCTTTGTATTAAAAGGGCTATTGGCAGGTTTAGGTTGGTGCTCCTTACTTTACTATAGCGTAGGTGGCTGCAGTTGGGACATAACAACAACTGCTGCCGCCTTCCTCGGACTTCCAGCTATCAGCGCCTTTTATTCCCTCAATTTCACAGGCTGTACCACATTTACATCACGATCAGGTGTTAAGAAAGAGATGCATTTGGGTATACCCGCACTTGGAGCGGCTATTATGGTCAGTGCCGTTTTACTTGCTGTGGGTAGATTTTTGTAGGAGGATTTTTTAATGACGGGCATGTGTTACATAAAAAACGTAACCACACTTAAACTAAACCAAACCGCTTGCACCGGATGCGGCAGATGTATTGAAGTCTGTCCCCACCAGGTATTTGCACTTGAGGGTAGAAAAGCTCGGATAGATGACCGTGATGCCTGTATGGAGTGTGGGGCTTGTGCGAAAAACTGTCCTGTTAACATTATAGCCGTAGATGCAGGAGTTGGATGTGCGTCAGGCATGATAAGTGAGTGGCTACAGGAGCATAATGTTCCAGGCATAAAAAGCGGTGGTCGTTGTTGTTAGTTGGGTAGATAATCCATATAGTGTTCTCAAGGTAGCATAGTTCGTGCATGTTTTTATAATTATGTAACTAATTACGTTAGTTAATCATGGAGTTTATCGTGCTCAAAAGTTTTGCGGACTATATTGTTTTTAATGTCATTGGCCTCATACCCGGTTCCAGTTCTGGTGAAGCACTTAATTTTTTCATATACGATACTCT
>CAJBRY010000730.1 GCA_903958085.1 uncultured Geobacteraceae bacterium | reverse complement strand
CTGCCACCAAAACAAACAAAACTCCAAAAATAAATATACCTGGCATATGTTACCCCCTAGATTGCTTCTACTTTTAGTATTTGCCCTTCAATATCAACCACCCTCACTCGATCACCAATTTTTAGTATTTCACTGGAATAACAACTCCACTCGTCAGCTCCAAGAACTGAAATGCGAAACTTTACGGCCCCACGACCGTAACTGTCATCAGTACCACGAGTAATAATCCCGCTTTCACCTAAAATACCCTCCTTTGACATTCCAGCATGCGTACGGTCACCCTTGGGCTTCAAGTATTTGAACCACATGACCGTAAAGCATATTGAAGCAAGTGTCCAGAGTGCAAACTGCGCTGCAAGCGCTAAACCAGGCAAAAACGAGCATAAAGCTCCAACAACAAGTGCTCCTAACCCGAACCAGATAATCGTAAATGAGGGAATAATCAATTCAAGACCAATAAGACAAAATCCGGCAATAATCCAATACCACCATTCTATCTGCATGTTAAACCTCGTCCAATTAATGCTCTATGCCAATTTAAATAAATACCCCGCCAGGAAATTCCCGACGGGGTACAGTATGACTTCATTATATCTGTCTTAAGCTTTTCATAAGAATAATGCCATTATTTATATTCCGGCATTTCATCAAATTGAAGATATTTGTAGATTTTGTCCTTGTTCGGCTCAATTTTTTCTTTGTAGATTTTTAGGAACTCTGCAGGTTTTGGAAGCCTTCCTAACAGAGCCGCAACAGCACCTAGTTCAGCAGAACCAAGATAAACCTTGGCGCCATTACCAATACGATCATCAAAATTTCGGGTCGAAGTTGAATACATATTGACTCCGTCTGGCACGCGAGCCTGATTACCCATGCAGAGTGAACAACCGGCAATTTCAATACGTGCACCAAACGCACTATAGACCGAAAAATACGCTTCATCTTTCAACTGCTGCTGATCCATACGGGTCGGCGGACAGATCCATGTACGTACTGCTGCATTGAAAGGTTGACCTCGCCAGATTTCAGCAGCTGCACGGAAGTGGCCTATGTTTGTCATGCACGAACCGAGAAATACATCCTGAATCGAAGTGCCGGCAACCTTGGATAGCAATTTGACATCATCAGGGTCATTCGGGCAGGCCAAAATCGGCTCTTTAATATCAGACAGGTCAATTTCAATAACTGCTGCGTACTCAGCACCTTTATCCGCCTTCAGCAAAGCCGGTTTTTTCAACCATTTTTCGACATCCTTGATACGGTTTTTCAGAGTGTTGGCATCTGAGTATCCGTCTGCAATCATCCTCTTCATCAGTGCCACGTTAGACTTAAGGTAAGTGGCAACAGATTTTTCAGAAAGCTGTATGCATCCGGCAGCAGCTGAACGTTCCGCCGCAGCATCGGTCAATTCGAACGCCTGCTCAACTGTCAAATCAGGAAGACCTTCCATTTCAAGGATACGCCCATTGAATATATTGACTTTGTTTTTCTTTGGAACTGTGAGAAGCCCCTGCTTGATAGCCCAATATGGAATAGCATTTACAGCATCACGAAGCGTTATGCCGGGATTGAATTTGCCTTTAAAGCGAACCAGAACTGATTCAGGCATGTCGAGTGGCATGAATCCCATAGCACCTGCAAATGCAACAAGTCCAGAACCAGCCGGAAAGGAAATGCCGATTGGGAAACGCGTATGGGAGTCACCACCTGTACCTACGGTATCCGGAAGCAGCAGGCGATTCAACCATGAGTGAATAACACCATCACCTGGACGGAGCGCAACACCACCACGCTCGGCAGTGAAACCAGGCAGATTCTTGTGCATTTTTACGTCGGCAGGCTTTGGATAGGCAGCCGTGTGGCAGAATGACTGCATATACATCGGCGCCTGGAACTTCAGACATGCAAGTTCTTTCAACTCATCAGCCGTCATCGGACCAGTAGTATCCTGTGAGCCAACTGTAGTCATTTTAGGTTCGCAAGCGGTGCCAGGCATAATTCCGGCAACACCACAAGCTTGCCCCACCATTTTCTGTGCTAGAGAAAAAGCCTGTTTTGCTTTTGGTTTTGGGTTGTCTGGAAGTGTAAAAACAGTGGTTGGCTTGAGCCCAAGAGCCTTGCGTGCCTTATCCGTAACAGCGCGACCAATAATAAGCGGAATACGTCCACCAGCCTGGAACTCATCAGCAACAGTATTCGGCGAAATTGTGAATTTGGAAAGCACCTTTTTCCCTTTTTCATCAGTGATTACACCTTTTTTGGTATCTATAACAATCACATCGCCAGTTTTCATACCGGTTACGTCTGCCTTCAGCGGCAGTGCTCCGGAATCCTGTGCTGTGTTGAAGAAAATGGGAGCAATGACGCCACCGATAATAACGCCGGCAGTTTTCTTATTTGGCACGCACGGAATTTCCTCACCGATTGCCCAGAGAACGCTGTTACAAGCTGATTTACGGGAAGATCCAGTTCCAACAACGTCCCCCACAAAAGCAACCTGATACCCTTCCTTCCGGAATTTTGCAATTGTTGCAAGACCGTCTTTAAAGCGGGTCTTGCCCATAGCCAATGAATGAAGCGGAATATCCGGACGACTCCAAGCGTCACCCGCAGGGGAAAAATCGTCGGTGTTGATTTCACCATCAACTTTGTACACTTTAACTTTGATTGTTGCTGGCACACCTTTTCGATTTGTAAACCAATCAGCTTCCGCCCATGATTTCATAACCTTGGCAGCAGCAGCATTCTTGGCCTTGGCAAGAGCAGCTACTTCGTCAAAAGCGTCATACACAAGAACAATACCTGATAGCGAGCAAGCCGCTTCGTCAGCCAGTTTTTTATCTTTCAGTGCAGCTACAAGAGGAGCAACATTATATCCACCTATCATGGTGCCTAACATACGAATGGCATCAACAGGTGTAACAAGTGGTGATTTGATTTTACCCGAAACAACTCCGGCAAGAAACTCAGCTTTAACTTTAGCAGCAGGGTCAACACCTGGAGAAACTCGATCTTTGATCAATCCTAGAAGAAACTTTTCTTTCCCTTTTGGTGGTTTAACCAACAATTTACAGAGATCAGCAGTTTGTTCAGGGGTGAGTGGAAGCGCCGGAATGCCTTGGGACGCCCTCTCCTTTTCATGTGCAAGATACGCTTCAATCATCTTTGTTCCTCCTTCGTGGGATATATTCTGGATGGTTACAAACAGAGAATTGCTGAGATAAACCGCATACTGTATACACGTTTCAGAAACATTCTGTCAAATCATAATTGAGTTTAAACAACCATTTCAATAGACACATTCATTGAAAATCAGACAAACTATATCCATCATCAATCAGGTATTATTTTAATGCTTTTGCCTGTTTGATAAATCTCTCCTTAACAGTCGCCTGAGACGCATAATCAGGATATTTACGCAATTGTGCCTGAAGTCTAGAAATACGTTCTGAAAGCGGGGGATGAGTAGAATACCAGGAACCCTTCTTATCTTTACTGGCTACTTCCAGATTCTGCAACTTTTCTAGAACTTTGATCATCGCCGATGGGTCATAACCGGTCCTGTAGGCTGTTTCCATGGCTGCAATATCGGCTTCAAACTCCATCTCTTTATCAAGGCCCTTATCAAATATTACACCCTGCATATCATCTATGGCAGAGGCAAATTTCTTCCCCTTATCGCCTTTTACGCTGGCAGCAGTAATTGTTCCAACACCTTGAAATAACTGCGCCCTTTGAGTACTCTTTAAAGCATGCTTGGCAGATACGTGCCCAACTTCATGCGCAAGCACAGCAGCCAATTCCGCTTCATTGTCGAGTGTGGCAAGCAGGGTTCGACTAATAAATATCACCCCTCCTGGAACCGCGAAAGCATTTTGTACAGGACTATCCAATACAGCAAATTGATATGGAATGGTCGATCTCTTGCTATTAGCGGCAACAGAGGAACCTACAAGATTAACGTACTGCTGTAGAGCTTCATTTTTAACAGGGTTACCAAATCTCTGCAACCCTTCCAATGCAAGGCTTTCACCAATAGTACGCTCAGTTGCATAATCAATTTCTTTAGAACTTGATAACACTTGGGTTGCGCCGGAAAATATCTTGCCTTCTTTCGAATCAGGTTTGGAAAGATTTTGAAGTTTATTCATAAATCCGGCTGAAGCTGATGTAGCAAACATAGTCATTAACAATAAGAGAAATAATCTTTGAAATCTCATTTTTTAACCCCCTGTATCTGGGCGTATTCACCGATTTTTCCGTCTTTCAGAAATGACTTTATTTCTTTAGGACTCACTTTTCGAGCTAGAACAATATCAAGAGATTTTTTATATTGTTCAGGCGTACCACGATCTTTAGCATACTGAGCGGTCCCTGGTGAAAGGCCTCGAATACTCCGGGCGCTATCAGTCTTTGCTGTATTGATCTGGCTGCTTTTCATACTGTTACCAAAAAGACCGCCATCGCTCCCGGTAACTTCTGAAGTAGGAGCAGTTTCAGAAACACGCCCGGCATAGACCCATCCCTCTGCTCCGGAAAGCGTTCTGACTTTCAGCCAGCGACCTCCAGATTCGACCACAGATACTTCAGTTCCGACAGATACGTCGACCACGCTGTCGGAAGAAGATGATGCTTCTGATTTCAGCGTAGTGGCTTCACTGGATATCCAACGCCTTTCTTCTGCCACTGCCGAAACTGAAATCAACAATAAAGCGAAAACTGTAACCATATAACGTGGAACTTTCAACTTAACCTCCCGTAGTAAAAAGCTT
>CAJBRY010000729.1 GCA_903958085.1 uncultured Geobacteraceae bacterium | reverse complement strand
GTAAGCAAGTTGATTTTCAATCTTTGTTTGTTTCTACTATTTTTAAAGTTTGAAATACATTCTTCAAGTTCACAAACGAAAGATAAATTCTTAACCTTACCTTTATATTCATTAATACATCTGATAACATCATCGCATATTATAATCCTATCAGTCGAAAACTTCACCTCCCTTTCAATAATTTCCTTCACAGAAAATTTTTTAGTTGGGGTCCAAATATTGTCTCCATGGATTCTGTATTTTATAAGATGCTTATCGATTTGCAGCACATCACCTAGAATCATAGAGCGCGCAGGGATTGCTGTATCTTCTAAAATAATACTTGGTAATAGCCCAAACTCATCAAATACTTTTCTGTTCCATGCATGGCTACTTCCATGAATATGAGAATATAGTGTTTTCGAAAATATTAGTAATTGATGTTCTTTCGGCAACGGTAATCGTTTTGTGAACGGTTTCTGGAAATCATTCCCATTTTCATCAATCCATTTTATGTCTGAATCTATGGAGAAAGCTTTCTTGCCTGAGTTTATCCATGCTTGAAATATCTCTAAGGTGCGGTATGGTAAAGATATATCATCCCCGGCAGCAACCACAATCAATTCGCCGTGTGACAAATCCATAACTTGGTTAATGTGTTGCCCAATACCGAGATTTTTCTCATTACGGTTGAGAATAATCTTGTGTGGGCCTTTGTATTCAGCAGTCATCTTCTGCATGACATCATAAGTCCGATCGAGCGAGCAGTCATCAGAGAGGATAATCTCCAGCGGCGAATAGGTTTGTGATAATGCACCTTCAACCGCTTCGCGAATGAAACGCTCCTGGTTGTAAGCAAACAACACAAAAGTGATTAGAGGTCTTTCTTTGATATCTATCGTTTCGGGCGTCATATTTTAACCCATTGCTTCTAACTTTTCGTGTTTGTTTAGGATTTTGGCCATATTTTGATCAGCAGCATCTGTAATGTAATCCCGGATTTGCGAGAGAGACAACGGAGGCAATAGACGCTGATCCCGGCAAGGATAAGGCAGTTGATCGGAAATTGCCGCCATGGATTAACGACAAAGGTGCTAATGATTCCTATGATTGCAAGCAGAATACAGAAAATGATAATGTGAACCGTATTTATGCGACTCCATGTCGTTCGGCTAATCGCATATACAACAATATATATAACAATGGTATAGACAACATACAAGAGAAGGAACGCAATTCCGGTGCCGGGCAGTCCCCATTGGCAAGTGCAAAACCAGATGGCAAAAACATAGAACACATCGCTGAATACCTCCGTGCAAAAAAAGGCCTTGCCCATCCCCTTGGCCAGCAACACAAATCCAAGCGGCCATGATATGACTCGACCAAAGATACCATAAACGGACCAACGGAGGATATCCACTGCGGCATCAAATTTTCCGGAGTAAAAGATAGTGATCGCCAGTGGTGCGAAGATAATGGTCGCAGCCAAGCCTGGCACAGCCAGTAGCATGGCGATTTCGGTTTGTGCATTTACCTCATCGTTAACACGATTGTTGTTCTCCGCCACGGCAGTCAGGCGGGGATAGTAGTCTGTGCTCATGGCGCCCAATACGAAGTTCACCAGAATTCCTGAAAGACTGAAAGCCGCCTGCCAGATGCCGATACCATCCAGACCGATCTGTCTGATGAGTAATACACGAATGAGATAGTTGCATAATGTGGTCATCAGGGCTGACAACATCAGCGGCACACCAAAATGCAACAGTTGAGCGGCTTCTGCGCCGCTCTCACGCCAAGGCATCTCCACCGTTTTGACAGCAACCCGGCGAGCGAACCACCAGGAAGTGGCAAGAACTGCCAATGATGTTACAATCATGCTGGGAACAATCCCTTGTTCGCCCCAGAAATAAAAACATGGAATGCTGATCGCTGTGCCGTTCAGTGCGCCAATAATGCTGACCTTGGCCAAGTCTGGGATCCTGCGCTTTCCCTGTAGAATGCATGACTGACCCACAGTTATGTTGCTCAGTAGAATGGTAATGCTCAGCAGAGCGATGGGTAGAGCGTAGTCATAAGTTCCAAATGAGAAATGAGAGAAGAAGGCGCAGCCTATAATCATAGCCGCCGTACCCAGAAGTCCCGTCAGCCATACCGTGCGGCGCAGTGTTTTGACCGTACGGGCAATTTGATCCTGATTTCCAGCGCCATAAGCCGCGGCGATCTGTCGAACACCGCTACTACCAATCCCCATACTTGAAATTGTGCTGACCATGCTAGTGATGGCGGAATAGACGCCCATGAGACCAATACCTGCAGGCCCGAGCAGAATCGCGACAAACTTGGTCCGCACCATACCGATCAAAATGTTAATCAGCGAGGAACCACCGATCAATGAAGTGGTTTTTAATATATTGCGATAATTGGAGGATGACATTTAATAGTCATTCACCGTCATTACAACATGATGGACTTCATCTTCTGTCATTACTGAACTGATAGGCAGACTCAGCACTTCGGCATGAATTTGTTCTGTAATTGGATAGATCATATTCTCCCATTCACAATAGGCAACTTGCCTGTGCGGTGCTACGGGATAGTGGATGAGCGTCTGTACACCATGATCCAAAAGATATTGCTGCAATCGATCACGCTCGGACGTCAGGATGACGAAAAGGTGAAAGATATGGCTTTCCCAGCTTTCAACTTTCGGCAGAACAATACGATCGTTATGAATATTTTCAAGGTAATAGCGTGCAATTTGCCGTCTATGGTCATTATCGACTTCCAGTCTCTTCAATTTTTCCCGCAGAATAGCTGCCTGCAGTTCGTCCAATCGGCTGTTAACACCTTTGTAAACGTTTACATACTTTACTTCAGAACCGTAATTCCGAAACGCCCGAAGTGTTCTGGCCAATTCCCCGTCATCCGTTGTGATCGCTCCTCCGTCTCCTAAAGCCCCCAGATTCTTACCCGGATAAAAACTGAATCCAGCGGCATCACCCAACGAACCGGTTTTCTTTCCCTGATATATAGCACCATGGGCCTGAGCTGCATCTTCGATAACTTTGAGTTGGTGTTTATAAGCAATTTTCAAGACAGATTCCATTTTGGCGACCTGCCCATAGAGATGAACGACCAGAATGGCTCGGGTTCTCGGGGTGATTTTTTCTTCGATCTTTTCCGGATCAATGTTGTACGTGCCGATATCCGGCTCCACCAATACCGGCACAAGCCGTGCGTGTGATATCGCAAGAATGGAGGCAATGTATGTGTTGGCTGGAACAATCACCTCGTCACCCTCATTCATGATACCGAGAATTTTATATGCTTCCAGAATCAGTGTGAGGGCGTCCAGTCCGTTGGCAACACCGATACAATGACGGGTTCCGCAATAGGCCGCAAATTCATCCTCGAAAGCTTTGACCTCGTTACCAAGGATGTACCACCCGCTATTGAGGGTCCGGTCGAACGCATTTTCCAATCTGCTGTAGTGACTGAAGTTGATAGATTTGAGATCAAGAAACGGTATCGCAGGGGAATTTACATTCACCAATTCAGCTAAAGCATCATCCATAGAAATTGCTATAGAGCTTGTTTGCATGAAATCACTATCACGCGTGATCACTCTAGCCCCAACTGCCCGTGCTGAAAGAGCAATCATGTAATCTTCCAAATCCTTCCGGTACAGCAAATCTTCCTCATCTATATACGAAGGCGTTTTGATGATCGTGGCTTTTTGTAGAAATCGGTGCCAATCATCGCGCACAAGTTGAATGTCCATACCTGGATTGAGGCGCTTGAATTCGCGCTCTAAGACAAAACGCGCTGTAGAAAG
>CAJBRY010000728.1 GCA_903958085.1 uncultured Geobacteraceae bacterium | reverse complement strand
GCCACTGAATGTAATATCACCCACGACAAAGTTTGCTGAAGATTCACTTAATGTAAAGCTTATAGTGGCCGTTTCACTGACCGTTAAAGCACTGTCGTTAGAAGTAATGCTGATGGTAGGAGGGGTGGTGTCTAAAACCACAGTTGCGCGTATTAGTTGACCTACAGGACTAACGGATTCTGAGTTGCCCGCATCATCTGTAAAACTGATTAAACAATCAATATACTTGCCAACATCTTGTGCTTTAATTGTATATGAATTTACCGAACTATCCGAAACGGGCGTCCAATAATTATTGTCTGGACTTGTATACCAAGTATAAGTATAACCCCCGATAGCGTTTGCTATAGATAGACCATTGGCATCGCTAAAATTACCAGAAATACTAACTGTATTTCCTAAAGAAAGCGTACCTACTATAACAAGGTCACCGCTGTTAGCGGGATAGTTAATTGGTGGAGCATATGTATATTGAACACTATACTGTGATGATGAATACGAGGCGCCTGTTACAGCAATATAGTAGGTTCCAGTTGCACTTATAGTGAAAGAGGTGCTGGATGAATACCCCCCTACAACAAGACTACCGTAACTATTATAAATAGCCACTGTTGGAGTGATATAACTTGGATAGCCTGTACCATAAAACCAATAGCCACCAGACGCCGAAACTGAATAAGTGCCAGCAACCAAAGCCCCCATACTGTAATAATCAGTATCTGCAGAATAACCATTTGAAGTTAGTAAACCAGATGCTGAATTCGATGAATTTGGAGCAATATAAAAATTTGTATATATCGAAGCTGGAGCATCAGTGTAACTGGACGCAAAACTTGAATTAAACCCGGTATCTTTTTCATCATATGTAATGAAGAAAGCCATAATTTACTTTCCTAATATTTGAACAACGTGCAAGATAAAATGATGGTCACAAACTCTTACTGATTAGCAATATTCTCACTGTAATATTGAGCAATAGTAGTATTAAAAATTAAGCTTACTTTTTTAGTTTTCATAACATGATACAACAATCAAACTTATTACTTAAAGTTCAATTAAGTCAGATAGATATTGAACGTCTGCTAATGGCCCATTGCTGCCACATAACACCTAAATCAAAGCATTCTAAAGCTGCCATTCAATTGTTTTTTCGTAATTCTGAATGTGATTTACCTATAGATTATTGATTTCACTCCCTCATATGAACAGCAGGGTACATATCAATATTACTTGAACTACAAGAACCACCCCCCCGGTATTTAAATTGCATTACTTAACCCAATCTCTCAAGTAAATTTTCTACCCTTAGGTGGGTATAGCGTTGGAGCATTTGCAAAGTCTTATGTCCACTAATGCTGCCAACCTCCATGACATTCAGACCTTTCTCAAACAATCTAGTAATGGCTTCGTGTCTAAGGTCATGGAAATGTAAATCTTTAATCGTAGCTCTTTTACAGGCACGAATAAATGCATAAGTAATAGCATGAGCAGTCATACCGAATAAACGACCATCAAGTCGTCTAGGAATACTGCTTAAAATTTGCATTGCAACAGAGGATAGAGGTACAAATCTATTTTCCCCATTCTTAGTTTCTTTAAGCTCTAATACCCGCCTGTTAAAATCCACTGCATTCCATGTAAGTGAGGCAATCTCACCTCTTCGCATCCCAGTTTCTATGGCTAGCCTTAAAATTGGGGATAGGTCCAAAGAACCTGTATGTTTAATCAACTGCTGAACCTCTTCATCGCTAACTCTTCTTGCTCTTCCCTTAGGAAGGGCTGGCATTCGCATGTATTGAATTGGATTATCTAACGACTCAAATCCCCATTCAGATCTTGCCACAAAATATAAATGAGAAATAATTGCAAATTCTAGCTTGAGTGTATTGGGGGATATGCCTTGTTGAACGCGAGCATCTCTCCAATTAGCAAAATCAGAAGAACGGAGAGTAGATACAAAGCGTTTGGCTAAAGGGCATCTCAGCCAAGCTTGAATGCGGTACGCTTCAACAGAAGAATGTTTCTTATGAGGAGTGATTTCTTTAAGATAGCGAGTCAATAGCTCAGAAAAGATAGTAGTTTCTGCTGCAATACGACTTACGAACACACCTCTATCCATCTCAGACTCTAGAACTCTAGCCCAAGCGATACCTTCTGAACGTGTTGTGAATGTTTTAGACTGTTCGGGAAAACCCTTGCGCTGCACTCTTACCTGCCAAGCACCAGAACGCTTACGAAATGTGGCCATCTGCTTCTCCAAAAAGGACAAGAGAAGGACAAAAGGTTATTTTCAATACTAAGGGTGAAGACCCTATGTTGATAACTTATTGATTTTACTATGAGAAATTTGGGGTGGCTGATGGGGCTCGAACCCACGACAACAGGAATCACAATCCTGGACTCTACCAACTGAGCTACAGCCACCATAGAAACTAAACGGTCATGGTCTGCCCGACAGGAATCGAACCTGTAACCCCCAGCTTAGAAGG
>CAJBRY010000727.1 GCA_903958085.1 uncultured Geobacteraceae bacterium | reverse complement strand
GACAGGAATTTCTCCAAACATAATCCGTGATATGGAGGCAGGAAAGCGGTCGGTTGACAAGGAAACAGCACAGAAATTGGCCACGGTTCTAAACATTGATTATCGAGTTTTCCTGTAACGTTGATAAACATATCACTTTCCTGCAACTATTTGGAGTGGCAAAAGCCTATAGCCCCACGTTTGAAGCTTCACTGTTGTATACTTTATGAGTAGAAGCTGGGAGTAATATCAAAATTAGGTACTGGATTTTATCTGCGTGATAGGTACGGTAAATTTTACTGAACATTGTATTATTGTTGTCGGGTTACTCAATTAGAATTCCATCATTATCTCTTATAACCTCTAAAACAGAGAGCCCTGGTGCAGTATCACTACGAGCGCCTTCAATTAATTCATCAAGTGACGAACTCTCAAATTCACCAAGATAGAGGCATGCAGAATCAGAAGTCCATGGTGCCCCAATACCACAGGGCACTTCAGTGTCGTAGAAAAATGAAATACGTAGCCATCCGATCTGCATGTGCCATAAATATCTTTCCATGACACCTTGGCTAAGACTGTCGATACGGATTAGGTCACCAATGCCTAGAAATACCTCTCGGTCGATTTCGGGGAAAACAAAGACAGTTTTGTTGATCGCAAATGTTATTCTAAGCCGTGTCTGAAAGTGAGTTTGTGGCAACAAGAGCACTAAATCCTCTGGTACAGTAAAACCAGCGTCAGAAAGGCGGCAACCAAAAGCTTTTACAAAGTACTTGTACAGTTCTGGGCAACCACTTGGGACTGCATCGGTGCCAAAAACCTCCTCCAGCAGGATGAAGCGCCGCTGTAATATGATCTTTGCATTTTCAAACAGCCACTTTTCAAATTTCTCATATGCATTGTCCCATGGTTGTGACTTTGCGTTGTTGCAGTCTGAACAAATCAAAGGTTCATACATTAAAGTCTTTGCGCGTGGACCTGGCACCTTCCTGCTTTTACCGTCAACAAAATGCAGTACCCCTCCGATGTTACGAAATGGTCCAGACCCATAGCGCCTGACGAGGTCCGATTTCTTGATTTTGTGTTCGCGACTGTTGGAGGGGGCACCACAGATCCAGCACGGTCGAGTCGTAGAGTCAGCCATTACTAAGCTCAATTCAAGTATTTGTCACTGGGTAGGACGTGACTATTTCTACCTTTTTCCCTTTTTTAGGTCAAATATATTGCCAAAAAACTACAATTATACCTCATGGTGACAGCATCATGAAAATAGGGCATCTGCAAAGGTGACTTTTCCGTTAGAACTGATTGAAGTAAAGTCCCCACAATGATATAACGCAGATGCAGATCAGCCGAACCTCCGGAGCCTCTATTACATGTCTGTCAATTCCATGCATTCCATTGAGAAAATCGAATCCAGCCTCTGGGAAGCCGCCGATCAACTTCGCGCCAATTCCAAGCTGACTTCCAGTGAATACTGTATGCCTGTGCTGGGTATAATATTTCTGCGCCATGCCAGCAACCGCTACGAGGATGCCTTGGAGCAAATTAAGGCCGATCAGGCCGCCGGCAAGATGCCCAACCGTCCGCTGGTGAAGGGTGATTTTATCAAGCGTCGGGCACTGATGCTGCCGGAGACAGGTCGCTATCACTACCTGTTGAAACTGCCAACCGGTGTCAGTCTTGGTACTGCACTTGTGGAAGCCATGAATGCCATCGAGGCAGAGTTCGAGCCGCTACGGGGTCAGCTTCCTAAGGAGTATGATAAGTTTGAGGATAAGCTGCTGGAAGATATCTTGCGGAAATTTGATTCAGAAGCATTGCAGAATGCCAGCGGTGATGTGTTTGGCCGGATCTACGAATATTTCCTGATGAAGTTCGCCATGCAGGGGGCGCAGGACAACGGAGAGTTTTTTACACCACCCTCACTTGTTCAGACCATCGTTAATGTCATCGAACCGGATCACGGCATTGTTCTGGACCCAGCCTGCGGTTCCGGCGGTATGTTCGTACAGTCCAGCCATTTTATTGAGGACCAAGGCCAGGACACCGGTCACAAAGTTACCTTCTACGGTCAGGAAAAAACCGGTACCACCATCCGTCTGGCCAAGATGAATCTGGCGGTACATGGGCTGGAAGGTCATATCCGCGAGGCCAACACCTTCTATGAAGATGTCCATCCAATCTGGGGCGAATGCGATTTTGTCATGGCCAATCCTCCCTTCAATGTGGATATGGTGGATGCCGACAAGGTCAAGGATGACCGCCGACTCCCCTTCGGCTTGCCGGGGGTGAACAAGAACAAGAAAGTCAGCAACGGCAATTACCTTTGGATTTCTTACTTTCACAGTTACCTCGGGCCAAAAGGTCGGGCCGGGTTTGTCATGTCATCGCAGGCCTCCAGTGGCGGGCATGGCGAGGCCGAGGTCCGCCGCAAGCTAATCGAGACCGGCGATGTGGATGTGATGATCTCCATCCGCTCCAATTTCTTCTACACCCGCACCGTGCCGTGCGAACTGTGGCATTTTGACAAGGGGAAGCCGGAAGAACGCCGCGACCAGGTGCTGATGCTGGATGCTCGCAATATTTATCGCAAGGTCACCCGCAAGATTTATGACTTCAGCCCGGAGCAACTCGCCAACCTGACCGCCATCGTCTGGCTTTATCGTGGCCAGCAGGAACGGTTCCTTGGTCTGGTACAGGATTACTTCGGCAAATTATGCGTGGAGATTACCGCAATACCTTATGAACTGGGCGTTTTCGACACAACTCTCGCCGATTTGCAAAAGCAATTAACTGAATTACCCGAATCAATTCGGGGTATCGAGGCCGTCACTCCGTTACAGCGTCAAGCCATAAAAGATGCTCTTACGGAATGCAGCGAGGCAACCGCCGCCTACACCACAGACCGAGTGTCTCTTGTGCAGGAGCTGACAACATTCCAGATAAAAAATCAATTACCTCAATTAACACAATTAAAAACCAATGCAGAGCAGAACACTGCCCGACAATTTTTCGACCCCTTGGCTGACAGGATCAGAGGATCGGTGAAGCAGGTAGACCTGCTCTACAAGCTGGCTGCCAGATGTGGACAGGTGGCACAGGATCTGGCGAGCGACGAGAAGGTAGCCGAACTATATGACCGCCGAGCTGCCAACAAGCTGATCAAGCAACTGGATGAACAACGCAAGCTGGCTGTTGAACAGCTCAAACTGGCTGCCTACTTCCACCGGCAGATCCACTGGCTGCAGGAACGCTTCCCCAATGCAGAGATGGCCGCCGTGCCAGGACTGTGCAAGGTGGTTAGCCGTGCTGATATTGAGGCTGCTGATTGGAGTCTGACACCTGGCCGCTATGTGGGCGTGGCACCGGCAGAGGTTGATGAGGATTTTGACTTCGAGCAGACCCTCAAAGATATCCATGTGGAGCTGGCCGATCTGAACAGGGAGGCGGTGGATCTGGCGGCACAGATACAGGAAAATTTTGAGGAGTTGGGGGTATGAAATGGCAGATGGTGAGCCTTGACTCGCTCAAAGCATGCTCTCGTTATTCCTTTGTGGGGGGACCATTTGGTTCTAACCTTACATCACGTGATTACGTAGAAGAAGGGGTTCCAGTGATTCGTGGAACTAATCTTTCGAGCGATCGCGAGTTTCTTGATGAGGGATTTGTTTTTGTGCGGGAAGAAAAAGCTGATGCCCTTAGGTCGAATACCGCTCATGCTGGTGATTTAGTTTTTACTCAACGAGGGACTTTAGGACAAGTGGGGATTATTCCAGAAACTCCAAATTTTTCTCGGTACATTATCTCGCAAAGCCAGATGAAATTAACGGTTGATGCGAAACGAGTAAATTCACGCTACGTTTATTACTACTTCCGACATCCTAAAACTATCCAGAAAGTCATAAATCACGCACTCACATCTGGTGTCCCTCACATAAACCTTGGCATTCTGAAGGGTTTTGAAATTCCTTTGCCACCTGTTTCTGTCCAAACGGAGATCGCCTCCATCCTCTCCACCTACGACGAACTAATCGAAAACAACCAGCGGCGGATGACGCTGTTGGAAGATGCGGCGCGGCAGGTGTACCAGGAGTGGTTCGTGCGCCTG
>CAJBRY010000726.1 GCA_903958085.1 uncultured Geobacteraceae bacterium | reverse complement strand
GATTCACCGCTTGATGATTTTCTCGATGATTTAGGCAAAAAACCACGGGCGAAGGTGGCTGCGTATCTGTCGCTCTTAGAAGAGCAAGGTCCGAATCTCAAGCGGCCCTACGCCGATATTGTCAGGGGTAAAATAAGAGAATTGAGAATACTTCATAGCTCAAACCAATACCGCATCCTCTATTTTTTTCAAATGCAGGATCATATAGTTTTAGTACATGCGTTTTTCAAGAAGACGCAACAGTTGAAAAAGAAAGATATTGATTTGGCGGAAAGACGCAGAGAAGAGTGGATACAGCGGTTCCCCAAGGGAGGTGAAATATGAATAAAGGAAAAGTTCGGACGTTCAAAAGCAGGCTGCGTGATGAGCTTAAAGATCCTGAGTTCAAGACGCATTATCAAGAAGAGAGACAAGCTCTAAAGATGGCTATGAGAATCGCGGAATTACGTGAGCAAAAGGGCTTATCGCAACAGCAATTGGCAAAGCTTATGGGAACCAGCCAGCAAGCTATTTCGAGGATCGAGAGCGGTGAGTACGATGGATTTACCCTTAAAACCCTGGAAAAAATCGCCGAAGCAACTGGGATGCGGGTCAAAGTCGAGTTTGTTGCGGCATAGTCCGTCAAATATTGAGGAAATCAGGGTAAGTTTAAAATCTTATGTTCACTGATTAAATGATTGTTGAGGTCGAACTATGCACAGGAGTTCCCATCCGTATTCACAAACACCTACATAATAGTAGCGAAATATCACTGAAGAGTTCATTTAATCAACGAGTCCATTTACCCCTTCATTCCACTCTGCCATCATTAGCTCGCCGATTTCGCGGTACTCGGGGTGGTCAGCTATATAGCCGGGGATTATCCCCAGCGTTTCGGTGACTGCCTCGGCTAGGCGGTTGAAAATTGCGGAGACTGTTCCTGCCGGCAGGGAAAGATGTGCCACGGCAAAGCGTTCCAGAGTCTTACGCGGCCACCACTTCTTTGTTCCGGCGAGAGTGAGAGCCGGTACATCTTTTTTGATATAAGCTGTTGTGGTAACTATATCGTACACCGGTGCGAGTATCACAGCGTTCAGAGGCGAGGTATAAAGCACGCCAAAGTTCTTTAGGTGGGCATCGCCGTTACGCAGCATTACCGACAGTACCAATGTGGCAAATAACTGCTCCCTGGCCGCCATCAGTTGATCACAGGAGATAAAGTCCTTGATGCTCTTCGCTACTCGTTCGTAGCTGCTTGAATACTTTTGTGCTGTCCCGAGAGCCTGTAGGCTGCACATATCCTCAAAGCCGATGGGTGCACCGTTGGAGGTAACATCAAAGCGGCGCATGATGAAGAGGCCACCGTTGTCAGAAAGGAAGAATTCTGGCGTTAGTAGTCCAGCTCGCTTTGCAGCCGTCATGCAAAAATACTCATTTGCCGCCAGGCACGGGTAATCAGAGCCCCAGGATTTAACGATGTATCCGGCTGATGTTAACGTGCCACGTTCAGTGGCCTCCAGCAAGACCTTTGGTTGGACTCCTGAAATCCCGGAACGGAGAGCATATCTGGTTACAAGTTCGTGGAAAAGCTCTCTGGTGTCTGGATAGGTAAGTAATTCATCAAGCGATTGGGGTGTTTCTGCAATGTGTGGTGAGTCGTCGCCGGGTAGGGAAAATCTGTTTCTTCCTACCTGATTTCCTCCAGTCACTCGAAGGATAGATAGGTCATCATCTCCTATCACTTTGGCTATGGCTCGGCGGATGGCCTCTAGTAATGCTCCTTCCGGTAGGTTCATCTGGAATATGGGGTGCAGCTCGCGGCTAACCCAACTCTCCAATCGTACCGGCATGGTCAACGATACCTGCGCGCTGTTGTCGGCATCCTGAGAATAGGCAAAAACATAATCATTGTGCGTCTCACGGGCAAGAAGACCGGAGCGCATATCTGCTGCCCAAACTGTAAGTGAAGATATATCAGGCATTAACGAATCTCCTCTTTACGAATTTCCTCAAGTGTTGGAGGCTTGCCTGCAGGCTTAACGCGCAGTTCCAGTCCCAGAAATTCGAGCACCCGGATCAGTTTCCGCACGCCGATCTCCTGTATAGAGCCGTTCTCGATCTGCCCGATAGTAGTGCGGCTCATGCCCAAAACTTTCGCTAGTTCTGCCTGGGAGACCTTGCGGATTTTCCGTGCTTTCTTAATTTGTTTACCTATATTGAAAAGCATAATTGCATTATATAGAATGCTTTAGCAATAGTCAAACATAATATGCATATTATACAATGCATTATTTGCTAATTCCATCTTAACGGTAATCATGTTTTCTATAATTGCATTACAGCAGTAAAAATTATTCCAGAACTATTGGACAGCTTGAGATAATCATATAAAATAATAAGAAAATTAATTTTCAGCTTGCAGTAATCTTGCAGTAGTAT
>CAJBRY010000725.1 GCA_903958085.1 uncultured Geobacteraceae bacterium | reverse complement strand
TGATTTTTCCACACTTGATCTTCGCCATTTCTACTGCAATGAGGAACTTCGCCTTAATCGCCGTCTCTGTCCTGAAATTTATGAGCAGGTCCTTGCTCTAAGGCAGTCAATATCAGGTGCTTCTTTTGTCGGAAATGGAGCAATTATAGATTATGCAGTGATGATGAAACGCCTTCCTGCCGACAGGATGCTAGACAGATTAGTTGACAGCGGAAATGTCACAGTAGACCAGATAAAAACTATTGCTATTAAAATCAGTGACTTCCACGCAAGCGCCTTGACTTCTGAGGATATTGCCAAATTTGGATCACTGGAACAGATAAGTTATAACTGGTCAGAGAATTTTCTGCAGACCAAACAATTCGCATTAACCTCGCTGCCGCAAAGTATCAGCAGTACCATTCAGAACTTCATTGAGAAGTTTATTGCATCAAATAACCCACTTTTTGAAAGACGGGTTAATAAAGGGTTTATTCGAGAATGTGACGGCGATATTCATACAGGAAATATCTGCCTTACCGATCAAGGTGCTTACATTTTTGACTGCATCGAGTTCAATGAACGTTTTCGCCACTCTGACACAACAGCAGATATCGCTTTCCTGCTCATGGATCTTGATTATCATGGTCGTTCAGATCTTGCTGATGCCGCTTTGAGCGCCTATCTTGAAGCCTCCGGAGATTTGGATTGCGCCGGATTGATCAATTTTTACAAAATATACAGAGCTTTTGTGCGGGGAAAAGTTGATAGTATGCAGTTGCTTGACGGTGGGATAACTAAGAAGGCGCGTGATGAAGCTGAAAAACGGGCGAAGCGTTATTTCCGTCTGGCCCAGGGATACTGCCTCAGAGAGACTCTCTCGCCTACCCTGTTTATAACCTGCGGTACTATGGGGTGCGGCAAAAGTTCACTCTGCCAACAGATTTCATTTGAACTTGGAATTGCAACATTTAATTCTGATGTAATCCGCAAGCAGATGGCCGGAATAATACCTGAAGCATCAGTTAATGTTTCATATCTTAATGGACTGTATTCTAAAGATTATAGTTATATGACATACCGGAAGTTGGAGCAACTTGCAAAAGATGAACTTGTTGCCGGACGTTCGGTGTTGATAGACGCAAGTTTCGGAATTCTTGCAGAGAGAGAAACCTTTGCCAAACTTGCCGAAGCATGTCACGTTGAATGCGTTACTCTCTATGTACATTGCGATTACAACGAGCAGCTTCAAAGACTTAATGAACGTTCATCTCGCGGAGATTCCGTATCTGACGGAAGAATTGAACTGTTGGAAAAGCAGATTTCGTTTTTTGAACTGCCTGATTTGTCCGAAGCAAATATAATCAAATGTGATACCAGTGAAACTATTTATCAAGCTGTAGATAAGGTTTATCAGAGACTTTTCAAATTATGAAAAGACTTATCTCAAAAATAATGCACCGACTGCAACTGCGCGAATCGTGGATAATATTTTTTATACTCGGCATTATCATGATGACGTTTCCGTTTTTGCATATTTTTAACAAACCGATAACCCTATTTGGTGTGCCTCTCCTTTTTCTTTATCTGACGGCCGGGTGGATTTTTTCCATATTCGTAATTTATCTATTTATGATTGCCAGTCGAAATGAAAACAAAGGCAACGGGAGAGATGGTAAGCCATGATAGGCAACCTCTCTGCAGTGGCTGCCGTATCAATCCTCTACACTGCTCTTATATTCGTAATTGCCTGGTATGCTCACCGCCGAAAGGAAACCGGACGAAGCATAATATGTAACCCTTTGGTATATACTTTATCCCTCGGGGTTTACTGCACATCCTGGACTTTTTTCGGCAGCATTGGCAAGGCAGCATCTTCAGGTATCGACTTTCTTCTGATTTATCTGGGCCCTTCTCTTACAGCATTTTCCTGGCTGTTCCTTTTGCGTCGAATTATCAAGATATCTAAAGAGCATAACATCACATCCATCGCCGATTTTCTCAGCCAGAGATATGGTAAATCACCATGGCTGGGGGCGCTTGTCACACTCATAGCATTCTTCGGCATCATGCCGTATATAGCACTGCAACTGAAGGCAGTATCATCGAGTTTTTTTATACTAGGCGGTGCCAACAACCTACCCTTGACTCACGTAAACGCCGGTTCAAATTCTAACTTTCCAACCACCTTGCTCCTCGCCTTTACTCTTGCCATTTTCAGTATAGTTTTTGGCGCCAGAAAGCTTGTTTCTTCGGAACGGCATGAGGGCCTTATAGCAGCTATTGCCTTTGAATCTCTTATAAAACTGGTTGCTCTGCTTGCTGTCGGAATCCTTGTCACATATGGGATGTTTGGAGGCTTTATTGATATTTTTAATATATTTCACTCCTACGATCCTAAGGGCTTTGCAAGGCTTTTCACTCTTTCATTTTCTGCAAACAGTCCAAATTACACATCACCATTCACGCTTCTATTTCTCTCAATGGGCGCAATTATGCTGCTACCGCGCCAGTTTCACGTCATGGTTATAGAAAATTCCGATGAGCGACATATTGCTACGGCAATGTGGCTTTTCCCAGCGTATCTGTTTCTGATAAACCTCTTTGTTATGCCTATTGCCATCGGAGGAATTCTAAAAACCGGCAGCAGCATAAATGCTGAATACTTTGTGCTGCTGCTTCCGCAGCTCGCCGGTTATCGAAGCATTGCACTGCTGGCTTTTCTGGGTGGTCTGTCGGCTGCCGCCGGAATGGTTATGGTTGAATCCATAACCATCTCTACAATGCTGCTAAATCATATATTTATGCCGATAATAATCAGGTTTAACCCTCGAACCTGGTTTCCAATTCTGCTGATAAACCTGAAAAGGTTTGGAATTATTCTTGTTGTCATGCTCGGGTATGGCTATTACGAAATGATTGGTGACTCATACACACTTGTAAACATGGGACTTATTTCATTTTCAGCGGCAGCGCAGTTTATGCCGGCAATGCTTGGCGGTCTTTACTGGAAGCGCGGTAACAAAGCGGGGGCAATCAGCGGCATTCTGTTCGGTTTTCTGATTTGGCTTTATACATTGCTGCTCCCCTCTTTCGGCAAATCAGGCTGGATTGCAGAAAGCCTGTTGAATCAAGGTCCATTTGGAATAGCACTTCTTAAACCCACCTCCCTTTTCGGAATGACCGGCATGGATATCTGGAGTCACTCCCTTTTCTGGAGCATGCTGTTTAACATAAGCTTGTATATTATCTGCTCCATTCTTCTTCAACAAAGCGATCAGGAACGTGATCAGGTTCACAAATTTATCGGTGTATTCAGTCGAGAGGAGGCAAATCGCCGCACAGAAAGAAAGAGACTTTCAAAACCGGTAAAAACAGATCAGTTTGTTAATCTGATGAGTAAATTCATCGGTGAAACTGAAGCAAGGCTTGCGCTTGATCAATATTTTAAAGACAGGAACATTTCAAGTGACGGCAATATTTCGGAATTCGAGCTTCCGAATCTGAAACGATTCACTGAAAAGACTCTTGCCGGTTCTGTTGGTGGCGCTGCGGCTAGGGCAATAGTAAACAATTTCCTTTCAGGCATCGGCTCAAGCATGGAGCCGGTTTATGATATTTTCAGCAGTATCCGCACAAATCTAGACCAAAACAGAGAATCTTTATTTGTTCGCCTTAAAGCTTCTGAAATTATCAACCGTACTCTGGATCTACAGTTGATTATGGATGACCTATTAAAACTGCTAGTAAAAGAATTCAGATTTGACGCAGCTCTAATACTCGAAAAAGATGAAGACAACCTCTTATCAATTAGAAGTTTTCAGGGAAAAGCAGCTATAAACGATAATTCCAGAATAT
>CAJBRY010000724.1 GCA_903958085.1 uncultured Geobacteraceae bacterium | reverse complement strand
TCACGTCGTGACACTACCTTGAAAATTGATAAATTCGGGAAAAATTTCAAATTTCTTTGGACTGAAATTTCCTATAGTTCCAAATGTCAGTTGGATTTTATAATATCAGTGAGTTATCCATCGCAATGTGCTACACTTTCTCGTTTTTATGATATTAGTCTATAATGTACAGAACGCGCTAATAATACTTATAAATTGAATAACACATTGAAATCATTTTGTCTAAAATATGTTTACCCTGAAAAGATAGCATTCCTAAAATCGTTGTCAATTTCTTTAGTTCATGATAAAGTAATGCATAATATCGCTTTTAGTACATCAAAATGCAATACTTTATCAGGAGCGCATTATGACAGACGCTATCCAGACAGAACAACTCCTCATTTCTCTGTTCGCAGAACAGCCATGCTGGATGATCGAACCGCTTGCTGCCCAATTGCGCTATTCGATCCCGTCAGTTCGTCGTTTTTTGCTTCAAACTGGTTATCACAGCAGTTTCACCCACAATGGCGGTTGGTATACCCTACGTTCAATACCCAAGTTCAACAAAGACGACCTGTGGTTCTACAACGATATCGGTTTTTCGAAAATTGGCAGTCTGACAAGCACCCTCATCCATCTGGCACAGTGCAGTCCTTCCGGCATGACAGCAGAACGTCTTGGCGAAATAATGCGCTGCCGCTGTCATTCCATATTGGTTCAGTTATGCCGACAGGGCAGACTTCAGCGACAGAAGATGGGGCGATCACACGTTTATCTGGCTATCGATACAGAAACAGCGGCTATCCAGCGCCAGTGCATGCAGATTTCGCCTGCAGTTCAACTGCCTGCGGAAATTGCGGTACTGATTCTGGCAGAGTTTATCCGGAGCCCCCAATCCAGCTTTGCGGATTTGTCCAAAGCTATTTCGCGCAGAAAGCATGTTATGGTCAATGTGACGATGATCCAAAACCTCTTCGAAAAGCATGGTCTAAAAAAAACGATTCAAACTGTGGGGCAAGGGCTTGGCAGGCATTGACAGACAGCCTGAAACGTCTATCCCAGGAAATATTGCCTTATGTATTGTTTCCAAAAATGCCGATAATCCGGTTTGCCCCAGAACAGAATGAATGTTCTTGCGGTAAACGGCTTACCGTTCAGAAGACACGGCGTAAAACCGTTGTGAGCCTTAATGGCAGGTTTATTGCTCATGAGACCGTACGCCACTGCCAGGCATGTTTGCACGTATATGATTCCAAAACCCTGCTGCAACTGGTTGCCAGTCGTTGTAATGTTGCCTATGACGTTCTGGTATTTGTGGGCAAAGCCCTGTTTCAGCGATATCGCACAGCCGAAGAAGTCCGAATCGAACTGGTTGATCGTGGTGTACGACTGAGCGCATCAGAGATCGATTATCTGGGGCATAAATTCATTTGTTATCTGGCTCATGGACACCGCCTGGCAATGCCACGAATTAATCAGGCAATGACACTGACTGGCGGTTATATCCTTCATCTGGATGCCATGCATGAACATGACGCTCCGGCATTGATGACCGGCATAGACAGCTTGAGTAAAATTGTACTGGCCAATATGAAATTACCCAGCGAACATACCGATCATATCACCCCTTTTTTGAGAAAGCTTAAGGCTGATCATGGAGCCCCCCTAGCCTGCGTACACGACATGGGTTTGGGCATTTTAAAGGCCGTGGCCGAAGTCTTTCCCGGAGTGCTGGATTTTATCTGCCACTTTCACTTCCTGCGCGATATTGGCAAAGATTATCTGAACTCCTCGTATGATCGTCTCCGAAAACGCCTGCGTCATCATACCACCAGCTCAAGGTTGCAAGCCATTATTCGAGAAGGCCAGCATTTTCTGAGAGCGCATGATTATAATGCTGCATCTTTGGTACAAGCATTTGAATCAGCCCAAAATCTCGAACAGAACAAGAGGGAGCTGGCCACAGCCTCTGCTTATTCACTATCTCTCTGGACATTACATGGCAAACATTGCGGAGATGGATATGGTTTTCCCTTCGATCGCCCCCTTTTGGAATTTGCCAACCGGCTGATCAAACTCCATCAGTGTCTGCCCGAACTGCTTCATTTGGGTGCTGACCGGCGCGAACATCCCCTGCTATACAAACTTGTCAGTCTGTCCTCAGATATCGCCCAAGACACTGAACTCATTGCTGCAGTAGATGAACTAATCTGGCGATGTGAAATCTTTGATCGTCTACGCATTGCAATGCGAATTGCACCGGTTGGTGGCAGCAATGGCATCAATGACGAAGGAACAACCAAGGCTATGTCCAGCATACGTCATGATGTAGAGCAATTCAGATGCAAACTCGAACCCAGATTATCAGCCGATGCACTCAGCAGTAAAATGGCTGAGCAGATAGACAAATATGGGGATAAGCTCTTTGCCGACCCAATTGAAGTAGATACCCCAAGTGGCAAGAGCATCGTTTATCCGCAACGTACCAACAATATTCTTGAGCAGTTCTTCCGGGAAATCCGAAGAAAACATCGCCGAAAAACTGGCAACAACTCAATGCAACGGGTTCTTCAAACTATGCTTTCCGATACACCGCTGATAAAAAATCTGGATAATCCCAAGTATATGGATATCCTTCTTGATGGTAAGGCGAGTCTTGAAGAATTGTTCGCCGGAATCGGTAATATATCATTCGACGATACTGTTGAGTCAAAGGCTGACACGGATCGCGTATTGCCGGGATTTCGGAAACTGGCAAAAAAGCCAACTCTACCCGACCAGGTAGTCCGTCTATACCATTTTCTCTTGCAATTAGCAGAATCCAACTGAATTTTGTGACTATAGACAAAATCAATAATATTTTAATAT
>CAJBRY010000723.1 GCA_903958085.1 uncultured Geobacteraceae bacterium | reverse complement strand
GTCGCATCCACCTACTTAGGTTTATCAGCGCCATGCTCACTTCCGGTAAATTGAAACCCTGTTAAAACTCCCGGTTACGGGATCTCTTTCAAAAAAGTGTAGGATAGTAATATTAGGACAGGCTAGCTTAGCTAGACAGAATTATTGAAAAAAAGTGCTCCTTAGTAGAAAATTCTACAATACACAAAATCGTTAAGGAGCACCTATGAAGATGGATACTACTGTAGCAGATCTGTTGCATCTTGTCGGCTGGAAAGCTGTTTCTTCGGTAGAATATCCAGAAAAAAGAACTATAGAAATCCACCTTGAACGTGATGAAAATTTTCCCTGCTTATGTCATCGGTGCGGGGATAGACTTAGAGCTAAACGAGGCATTTATCGGTCGAAGGTGAGACATTTACCCATATTCGGATTTGAGGTATGGCTTATTTTCTGGCGGCAAAAACGCCATTGTCCTATTTGTAATAAGGCCAGGTCCGAACAAGTGCCATTTCTGGCCGACGAATCACCTCATCTGACGACAGAGTATGTATTTTGGGCAGCAAAAATAATGGAAATTTCAACTCCGACTCGGGTAGCTGAACTCGTAAACCTCGATGAAGTCACCGCATGGAGAATAGAGTATCGCCATCTGAAGAAATTGAAAAGAGATTACAAAATACCCCAGCCGAAGAGAATAGCTGTTGATGAAGTCTACGCCCGAAAAAAAAATCTATACCGCGGAGAATCACGGAAGGAGAAATTTTTCACCATAATTGTAGACATCGATAGAAAAAAGGTACTCTGGGTGTCGGAAGGTAGAAAGAAAGAGGCTCTCGATGAGTTCTTCAAGATCATTGGTCCTTCCGGATGTGCTGAAATTAAGTCCGTAGCGACTGATGAATTCGATGAATTTCGGCAATCGATAGAAGAATATTGTCCGAAAGCAAAGCATGTCTATGACAAATTTCACTTCTTGCGGAATTTTGGAGATGCCGTAAACGATGCGAGGAACTTTCTTTTCAAAACAGCGGTTCCTGGAACTGTAGCACGCCGAAAATCAGCTCCTAAATATAAGTATAATTTTATAAAGAGAGCCGAAAATCGCACCGAGGAAGAATCCCAAGATCTTAAAGATGTAATGGAAAGTAATAAAATGTTTTGCACACTCGAACTAATCAAGGAGAGGGTCCTGACGATGTTTGACGTTGGTATTTCAGTTGAAGAAGCAAAGAGAATATTTAACGAAGTTGGCAAATGGATTTTTGAGGCTGGATTTCCTTCTTTAAAGAAGTGGTACCGTCGGACTAGTAGAATATGGTCCAAGATAGAAAATTACTTCACCGAACGGGTGACCTCAGCAATCTCAGAAGGAATAAACAACGTAATAAAATCCTTAAAAAGACGTGCCTATGGCTACAAGGATATGGAGTATTTCAAACTGAAGATTATGCAGGTTGCCGGCTATTTGAAGTCTAGGTTTTTTCCCAATGGAAAATTTGATCTTTTAGACGGGTCGAAATTAATTCCCATTTCAGAGGGTTAGTAAAAGCAGGGGTATACACTTTTATGCAAGTGACCCGAATCTGGATCTCTTTCAAAAAAGTGTAGGATAGTAATATTAGGAC
>CAJBRY010000722.1 GCA_903958085.1 uncultured Geobacteraceae bacterium | reverse complement strand
GATTGTTTTTAGGTGAATAAAATGGCCATTTTATGTATTTAAAATATTATAATCGTACTCATATCGTACCAACAGGGAGTTTTTTTAATGGGTATAAAGCTGGTTCACATATAAATTCAGTGTACATTTTTAGTGATCAATTTGTATCGCCAAAATTATGTGTTAATATTCAGTGCATCCAAAGCTAATTATAATTAACCGGCATTCCTAACGCGGGGAAAATACACCATAGGAGTAGCTAACAATGATTTTTAGTGCCATTGTTTTCACCTCGCTCATTTTTCAATGCTTGGCAGTATTTTTTTCTTTCCGCCTCATCACCCATACTGGGCATACCCGAGCATGGATATTACTTTCTTTAGGTATAGCCACGATGGCAGTCCGTCGTCTCATTACCCTTGTTACATTATTGTCTGCAGATTTACAGACAACACATCGGTGGATTGATTATTCCTTTGAAATAATTGGTGTTTTGGGTTCTGCCATGATGGTTGTTGGTGTACTTTCAATAAAGCCAATTTTTCTCTTGGTCAAAAATGCAGAAGAAGAGCAGCGTGCCTTAGCGGTGAGCCTCCAGGAAGCTTTGGAACACGTCAAACAGGTTGAAGAAGAGCGTCGTGTTATGGATCTTCAACTGCGGAAGGCCCAAAAACTGGAGAGCCTAAGCGTGTTGGCCGGAGGCATCGCCCACGACTTCAACAATATTCTCATGGCTATTATGGGTAATGCCGAACTGGCTCTGATGAGAATCTCCAAGGAATCACCCGCTGTCGATAATTTAAGGCGCATCGAACAATCCACAGCACGAGCCGCCGATCTGGCTAAGCAGATGCTCGCTTATTCCGGTAAAGGGAAATTTGTTGTGGAAAATATCGATATGAGTCGAATTGTTGAAGAAATGATCAACATGATGGAAGTCTCCATCTCCAATAAGGCAGTGCTCCGTTTCAATCTTACCAACCCGATTCCTTCGGTGGAAGCCGACGCTAACCAAATACGCCAGATTATCATGAACCTGGTTATTAATGCGTCAGAAGCCATCGGCGACAGGAAAGGAGTCATTACGATCAGTACCGGATGTGTGGAGTGTGACAATAATTATCTAAAAAATGTCTGGCTGAATGAGAATCTGACTTCAGGGTTCTATGTTTCTCTTGAAGTATCTGATAATGGCTGTGGCATGGACAGTGATACTCTGGGAAAAATATTCGACCCATTCTTTACTACCAAGTTTATCGGACGAGGTCTGGGGATGGCGGCTGTGCTAGGGATAGTCCGGGGGCACAATGGCGCCATCAAAGTCTACAGCGAACCAGGTAAGGGAAGCTCGTTCAAAATACTGCTTCCGGCGCTTTGCCGGGCAGTGGAGACCTTGAACGGGAACAAACTTGATGATGAATGGAAGGGGACAGGCACAGTGTTGCTTGTTGATGATGAGGAAGGCGTACGGGCGATTGGGAGTGAGATGCTGCGTGAACTCGGTTTCCAGGTAGTTCTCGCCGAGGATGGGCGGGATGCGGTTGAGGTTTTCAAAACCAGAAATGATATAGATCTGGTTGTTTTAGACTTTACCATGCCGCACATGGATGGAGAACAATGCTTCCGTGAGTTGCGACTACAGAACCCGGAGTTGAAGGTTATTATGAGCAGTGGTTTTAATCAGCAGGAGGTGACGCAGCGATTTGTCGGTAAGGGATTGGCTGGTTTTATCCAGAAGCCATACAGGTTATCGGCGCTACGTGAAGCGCTAAAGGGAGTACTGGTTACTTGAGAAAAACTTAGGGTGGTTCTGCCTTACAAAGTTCCTTAAGTTGAAGAGGGCATAAATTTACGCAGTCAGTTATGCTGTCAGACGGTTGCATCTGTTCCTCCATACATGCTACACCTTATCCAATGAAACGACTTAATCCCCCACAACAAAGAGCGGTCAACACCGTAGAGGGTGCCCTTCTGATCCTTGCGGGTGCCGGTTCCGGTAAAACCCAGGTTATCACCACCCGTATTGTTCACCTTCTGAAAGATCTTCGTGTGCCTGCAGACAACATTCTGGCGGTAACTTTTACAAACAAGGCTGCCCGTGAGATGAACGAGCGGGTGCTAGGCATGGCAGGCCAGACAGCAAAGGGAATTGTGATATCCACCTTTCATTCTCTCGGTGTACGCATCCTTCGACGCGACATCCGGACACTCGGATTCAAGCCGAACTTCTCAATCTATTCCACATCAGATCAAGCAGGTGTAATTCGTCAAGCGGTTCGCGAAAGAGATATCGATCCTAAAAAGATTGATCCGGATCAGATACTCTGGAAAATTTCCGCACTGAAAAACCGTCTGATCGGGCCTAAAGATTTCACCCCTGACAGAAATGATCCTCTGGAAATTGCCACCGCAGCCGTTTATCCACGCTATCAGGATCTGCTGAAGGGTTTCAACGCAATTGATTTCGATGACATAATAATGCTTTCGGTAGGACTGCTGCAAAAGACTCCGGCAATTCTCGAACATTGGCAGCAACGCTTCCGTTACATTATGGTGGACGAATATCAGGACACCAACGCTTCGCAATACCTGCTGATATCTTTGTTGGCAAAGAAGCACGGTAATATATGTGTTGTGGGAGATGACGATCAGTCGATCTATGGCTGGCGCGGTGCCGAAGTGAAGAATATTCTTAACTTTGCCCAGGATCATCCCGGCTGTGTAACCATAAAACTGGAGCAGAATTACCGTTCCACCGGAGCAATTCTCGATGCCGCCAATAGTGTCATAAAAAACAACACCATCCGCACAGACAAAGCGCTCTGGACTTCCGGCGGTAAAGGGCGTGAAATTGATCTGATAGTGGCAGATACCGAAGAAGATGAAGCGGCTAAAGTTGTAGAGCAGATGATAATGGAGCAGTATCGCGACAAACTACGCTGGTCAGATCTTGCGATACTTTATCGTTCTAATGCCCAGAGTCGCGCCTTTGAGGAGAAGCTTCGCATGGAGCGCATTCCATACGTTGTCATTGGGGGACAACAGTTTTACGAACGAAAAGAGGTTAAGGATGCAATCGCCTATTTGAAGGTGATCGACAACCCAGACGATGAGGCTTCACTGCTGCGTATCATAAACTTTCCACGAAGGGGAATCGGTGACACGACGCTGATAAAACTGAACCAGTGGTCGATGAACAATAATGTGCCGTTGTTCAAGACGCTCGAACGTGTGAATGAGATTGAGGAAATTTCCCCAACCTGCAGGAAAACCGTACTAGCTTTTCACACTATGATGAAAGAGGTCATGGCAGGTTTCAACTCGTTCAACATGGGAGCCCAAGTCAACAAACTATTCAACCGGTTACGGATTGAAGACGAAATCTACCGCACCCTGAACGACGCACCGCAGGCAAGAAAACGGATTGAAAATATCGAGCAGGTGGTCAACTCACTTGCAGCCTTTGAGGAGCAGAACCCACGCGCCACACTATCCGGATTTCTTGAGCGCATATCACTGATGGATGAAGACAAACCGGCAGAGGACGGCAAGGAACATGGTGTTAACGCAGTTACTCTGATGTCGCTTCACTCCAGCAAAGGGTTGGAGTTTAGCCATGTCTGGCTGGTGGGGATGGAGGAAAATCTGTTGCCGCACAAACGCTCGATTGAGGAAGACCCTACTGTGGCTGAAGAAAGGCGACTCTGTTACGTCGGCATAACAAGAGCCAGAAAATATCTGACCATATCGCGCTGCATGACCCGCCGCAAATATGGAACGCTTGAAGCGCAGAAACCGAGTCGCTTCTTGACGGAAATCCCGGAGCATTTGCTGAATAACGCTATTGGTACAAATGACAATGAAACTGCAGAACCGGTAGATCTTGCAGCGGATTTCTTTGCTCGAATGCTGGGAGAGTAGAAGCAATGTCAAGCTCTACAAAAAATACTTCCGCCCACGTTGCCTCATTGATGGCTATCGACAAAGCCTCCCTTCCTGACGATGGCGGTGAATTTTATAACCGGCTGATCTTCGCACGTTCCCCCTACCTTCTGCAGCACGCGGAAAATCCGGTCGATTGGTATGAATGGGGCGAAGTTGCCTTTGCCAAAGCGAGGAACGAAAACATACCGATTATGCTGTCGATAGGCTATGCGACCTGCCACTGGTGTCATGTAATGGCTCATGAATCATTTGAGGATTCCGAGGTTGCCTCCCTCCTCAGCCGCCATTTTGTCTGCATCAAGGTAGATCGCGAAGAGCGCCCCGATATTGATGACTTTTATATGGCTGCCGCTCAGGCTTTAACCGGCAGCGGCGGCTGGCCGCTCAATGTTTTTATAACACCTGACAAGCGTCCGTTCATGGCAATCACCTACCTGCCAAAGCGTGGGCGTGACGGCATGAGCGGCCTTATGGAACTGCTGGCTAATATCGCCACCCTTTGGCGCCAAAGCCCGGATAAGATTGACAGCAACTGCATGGCAATAATGGAGGCGATAGAGAATTCTCGCGCTACCCTTTCCTACAAAAGCAAACCTGATCTTGCCAACCTTGCGGATGCATCTCTGCAGCAGCTTACTAAAATATATGACCGCAGAAATGGCGGCTTTGGCAACGCCCCCAAATTCCCCATGCCAATCTACCTGAGCTGGCTGTTGGCGGAAAATGACGCAGCGGCACGCGACATGGCGTTGTACACCCTGCGGAAGATGCGTTCCGGCGGCATATGGGATCAACTGGGCGGTGGAGTTCACCGCTATTCAGTAGACAAACTTTGGTTGGCTCCTCACTTTGAAAAAATGCTTTACGATCAGGCCATGATGGTGCGTGTTGCCACAGAGGCATTTCTTGTCAGCGGCGAAGACTTTTATCAGGAAATGGCTGACAATATATTATCCTTTGTCATGCTGGAGCTTGCTTCCCCCGAAGGTGCTTTTTACGCCGCTCTTGATGCCGATTCCGAAGGCGAGGAAGGGACTTTTTATCTTTGGAAAATGGATGAAATTTCGGCATGCCTGGGTAGTGATGCCAAACTGTTCTGTCTCTATTACGCAGTATCTGCGGAAGGAAACTTTGAAGGGCGGACAATACTTGCCACCCGGACTCCACTTGATAAGTTCTGCTTAGAGCAAAATCTGGAAATATTCGCGGTAAAGAATACGTTAGAGCGGAGCCGTGCCAGACTTCTGGAAAATCGTAAAACCAGAATTCATCCGCTCAGAGACGAAAAAATCATCACATCATGGAATGGCCTGATGATTTCAGCCATGGCAACAGCAGGGATTACGTTTGAAAATCAAGCATATATTGCCGGCGCCTCACGGTCAGCGTCGTTCATCCTCGACAACCTCCGCCGCCCAGATGGGAGAATATTAAGGAGTTACCTACTTGGAGCATCTCCCGTACCCGCTTTTCTTGAGGATTATGCATTTTTTGCATTAGGACTGCTAGATTTGTACGAGGCAACGCTTGAGCAAATCTGGCTGAAAGAAGCTCAGGTACTTGCTGATGAGCTTCTGCGGCTATTCCACAATCCAGAATCTGGTGAATTTTGCCTGATAGGTTATGATGCCGAGCAGATGCCTGGACGCGCCGCGTCAGATCATGACGGAGTTACACCCTCTGCGCTAGCCAGTACTGCTCGGCTGTTTTATAGATTGGCATGGATTGACGACAGGCCTGAATTCTGTGATGCGGCAAGAAAAGCGGTGGCGGAAGCTGTTGCACCAATGCAACGTTCGCCGCTGGGACATCTGGGAGCACTTCGTGTAATGATGCAGCTTGAGATGGAGCCTGTGATCGCAACGTTTTCAGGTGACTGTAACATTCCTGAACTGCATGCGCTCAACGTCGCTATGCACCGGCAAAACGTGAACAATCTGATCATAAGATACCGGCATACTACCTCCCCGCCTACACTTTCAATATGCGGAAACGGGGTCTGTTATCCTCCAGTGTTGACAGTATCAGATTTGGAACTTCTGCTGCTACAAAGCGGACTCACTGGCAGCCGTCAGATAAAACTACAGAATTGTGATTTGCCAGCGACTTCATCGATGTGATATAGCTTGATACATATATTTACCATGCACCATCAGGAGCTTACAAAATTATGCTGACCGGAAAACAGAAACGCCACCTGCGCGCCCTTGGGCACAAGCTGAAACCGCTTATTCAGATCGGAAAAAAAGAGATCGAAGATTCTTTGATCGCCGAAACCAACGCTCTCCTTGACCATCATGAATTGATCAAAGTTAAGCTTCTCGAAAGCTGCCTACTCGACAAACACGAGGCATCAGAGGTTTTATCAGAAGCGTGCAAGGCTGACGTGGCACAGATTCTAGGGAAAACCTTTCTTCTTTACAGAACTGCAGCACCGCCGGTTATTATCCTTCCCAAAACCGATTCAGCTTCTAAATCAAAACCGGAATAATTCATTATGATCGTCTTGTTAAGCTTTAAAACAGTTATGATTTTGCACGGGCAGAAATGATGAAAGGGTGGAGTGGCATAATACTGAAGGTTGACCTGACCACCGGAACATCAGTCAGGGAAGAGATCCCGCGCCCACTGCTTGAGGAATATCTGGGGGGACGGGGACTCGGTGTCCGCTTGATGAGAGAGTATTTTCATCTTGACCCGTTTGATCCAGCAATGCCTCTCATTTTTGCAGTCGGTCCTCTCTGCGGTACAGCATCCCCCACATCGGCACGTCTCTCTGTTGTTTCTCGCTCACCGTTAACAGGAACCATTTACGACTGTTCTGCGGGAGGACGCTTTGCATGGCGCATGAAGAGCGCCGGCATTGATGTAATTTTCATAACAGGAAGAAGTCCGTGGCCGGTTGCCCTGACAGTCACTCAGGATAAAGTTGAAATAATACCGGCAGTACCTCTCTGGGGCTGTGATATTCCGACCACCGTGGCTGCGCTCAAAGAACACGGCAGTGTTGCCGCTATCGGACCGGCAGGGGAGAACGGCGTCCTGTTCGCAAATATTATGATGGGGGAAGGCAACTCGGTCGGTCGCGGCGGCATGGGCGCCATTATGGGGAGCAAATATCTGAAAGCGGTTACGGTGAACGGAAATGAAAAAACCTCCGTCGCAGACCAGGTACTTTTTGATAAAGCCAGACAGGATATAATCCGCCTTTTCAAAGCTTCACCGGTCATATTCGGTCCGCTTGGCATCGCCGAATTCGGCACACCGGTGCTGGTTGACCTGATGGCACAACGCCGCATGGCTCCTACGGCAAATTTCAGCAAAACCTATTTTGAACATTCCGCCAACTACTCTGGTCCCGCGATAAAAGAAGCCTGCAGAGCTAAAAAAGAGGGGTGCTACGGCTGCCCGATCCAGTGCAAGAAGGCAGCTGACAGCGGCAAAGCCCTTCCTGAATATGAGTCGGTGTCACATTTCGGCGCGCTGAATAATGTCAAGGAACTCCAAACCATTGTAAAAGCGAATGACCTCTGTAATGATCTTGGTATGGACACCATCACCGCTGCCGCAACACTTTCCGCATGGGGTGAAATCAGGGGAGAATTCCCGGCAGCAGATGCAATTCCTGATCTTCTCAAAGATATGGCCAACTGTCGAGGAGATGGGAAATTACTTTCACTCGGTTCGCGCAGATTATCAGAAATTCTGGGACAGCCTGAACTTTCAATGAGTGTTAAATCGCTGGAACTCCCGGCCTACGACCCTCGCGGCGCCTACGGCATGGCGCTGGCATATTGCACCAGTAACCGTGGGGGATGTCACCTGCGCGCCTATCCGATTTCTCACGAAATTCTCCGCAAACCTGTGCCGACCGATCGTTTTTCATTTTCCGGCAAAGCCCGTATAATAAGCATTGCCGAAGACACTAACGCAGCTGTGGATTCTCTGGTTGCCTGCAAGTTTGCCTTTTTCGGCGCAAGCCTGGAAGAGTACGCTGAACTGCTGACCGCAGTAACCGGAGTCGAATATTCACCGCAGCGCCTGAAGGAGATCGGCAGACGTATTGTGCTTTCAGAACGCTACTACAACAGCGTCAACGGTTTCTCACGTTCTGATGACATGCTTCCTGAACGGTTCTTTACCGAAGCTGGCAGCAGTGGAGATGGCATCGATATTCATCCGATAGACAAGGAACGGTTTGAGGAAGAGCTTGATAAATATTATAGAATTCGCGGCTTGAATGCGTGTGGCTGTTTTGATGATGGGGATTTTTTAGAGAAACAGCCGTAACTTAGGATAGGAATTTAGAGTGACGCCAAGCAGGAGCAATCTATGCCAATTGATTTTTCCCCGTTAGAGAAAGCCATTAACAGCCTTAACCGTGCCCTTGTGAGGGCACTTGCAGCGCAAGGCGATGAAGAACTTCGAGATGCCTGCATACAGCGCTTTGAATATACGTTTGAGCTCTGCTGGAAGATGCTTAAACGGCAACTGGAACAGGAACTCCCCAATCAGTCGGAGGTTGATGGTTTCAGTTATCGACATCTATTTCGGGTTGGTGCTGAACGTGGATTGGTTCGGGATGTTGAAGCATGGTTTGATTATCGTGAACGCCGTAACATTACTTCTCACACCTACGATGAAGAAAAAGCAGCAAAAGTATTTGAGGCGTTGCCCGCTTTTGCCGGACATGCCGCAGAACTGCTTGCCTGCCTGAAAGAAAGTTGCGGAAACAATTAGTGGATATCAAACCGGAACAGCTCAAAATCGTCTTCGATATTCTCAACCGCCACCTTCCCGGTTGCGAAGTGCAGATATTCGGCTCTCGCGCCATCGGCAGATCAAAGCAGTTTTCCGACTTGGATCTAGTCATCATGGGCGATGACGCCCTGCCGGTCACAACGATAAGAAAGCTGCGTGATGCTTTTGATGACAGCGATCTGCCGTTTCAGGTGGATCTGGTGGAGTGGGCGGGTACCAGTGAGGAGTTCAGGAAGGTTATTGTTGCAACGGCGAAGCCGCTTGAGATGTATTTGTCGAATGTTTGGGCAGAAGGTAAATAAACATTCCATTTGGGAAGATCACCGGTTCACGCGCACGCGCGCGGGGGGTTGGTCAATAACGAGTTGAAAAAGGAGAATATACATGAAAAAAAGAGTTGTTTTGGCCGTCGCTTGTTTATTTTTTTCAGTTGGAAATGCAAATGCTGAAAATGTGGACTTGTATAACAAGGCGGATTCAAGTCTGAAGTGCAACAGCCAGTGGTGGTTTGGTATAACACATTTCCACCCCGAATAACACCTCATGCGGCGACCTGAATCCTAATACTT
>CAJBRY010000721.1 GCA_903958085.1 uncultured Geobacteraceae bacterium | reverse complement strand
TTGAAACAATACACGATCAAGATTCTCATTATTGTAACGCCGCACAGAACGCCGTCCCTTCATCAATGTCTCTAGCTTTTCAGGATCAAGATAATCGACTGTCAGAGGTCGACTGTCACTCGGATTAAGTCCTAGAATTGAAAGCGCGCCGACCGGGCAGATAGCAAGGCAGTGCTGACATTTGTAGCAGGCTGTCGCTTTCTCTGGTGCAATCGCAGGATATTCATTTTCCATTGCGATAATCATAGCCGGACAGTCAGTAATACAAAGGCCACATTTTGTGCAGATGGCTCTATCAATTATGAGTGACATAAAATTCTCCAGTATTATTCTTTTGTACTGTCAAGAAAGCGCGAAATTAAAGGTATAACCTCATCCTTTGCATCTTCAAGAATGTAATGGCCGCAATCAGGATATAGATGAAATTCAGCTTTCGGCAAACGATTCTGCCATTCTGCGAGGAAATGTCTGTCAAAGACGAAATCCAATTCACCCCAGCAGACAAGTATAGGGAGGTTCGCAAACTGACTGATTCCTTCGGACACTTTTTTGACTAGTTCATATCCCTTATCGCTTGGTGCAAGTGGAATATCCTGCACAAAACGGAGTGTTGCAATACGGTTCTGCCATGAATCATAAGGGAGTTGGTAGAGTGCCCTTAAATCTGCATTCATGGGGTTTTGTTTGCAGCCGACATAAGATGCCGCAACACTGAAGGCGTTGAAACCACGAACCAACAGTGTGCCAAACGAAGTGTCTCTACAGATGCGAAGCCCAATTGGAAAAGACTTGCTTTTCGGCAGGTGGAAAGCGCCTGTATTCATGATGACAAGACGTCTTATTTTGTCTGGGTGGCGAACTGCATATGCCATTCCTATCATACCACCCCAGTCGTGAACAATCAGAGTAATATCACCGGTAATACCGAGATAGTCAATAAGGCGTTCGAGATCATCAACCCGTCTTGAAAGAGTATACTCGTAACTGTCATCATCAGGTTTATCGGAAAAGCCGCAACCGATATGATCAGGGACTATGCAGCGGTAGCGGTCCCTGAGTGCAATAACCAGATTTCGGTAGTAAAAAGACCAGGAGGGATTTCCGTGCAGCATAAGCACAGGTGGTCCAGAACCTTCATCGAGATAATGGTAAGAGAGGGCGTCAAGATCAAGTCGTTTGCCGGTAAAAGGATATTCTTTATGTAGTAGAGAGTTTACCATTCCATTCCCAGCATCAGGCAATTCAATCCGCTCCCGATTCCAAGAAAAGCAACTTTATCGCCCGCTTCAAGTATATCGCGCTCATCTGCAATTGCAGCGGTCAGAGGCAGGGAAACGGTTCCCATGTTGCCCAGATATTCATAAGTGGTAAAGTCTTTTTCGGCGGGGATGCCGAGAGTTTTTAAAATTGCACTCTGGTGTGCTGAACCTACCTGATGACAAACGACCTGGTCAACATCATCGGTTTTCCAACCGACCTGCGGCAGGAAGGCATCCCAGGTCAGTCTGCCCAATTCGACTCCGTAGTTCATCACGTTAACACCATCCGTTGACATACTCTGGACGTATCCACCTTTGCCATCAGGGGTGATTCCCCAAAGACAAAGTCGGTGATGCTCAGGGGCAGCCTGTGTTATGCCTCCAAGCAAGCGGCGCCTTGATGATCCGGAAAATGAACCGTCAGTCAGCAAAATTGCCACGGCACCTGAGCCGCCTGTAAGAGTTGCCAGTGATGCACCAAAATGCTGCATGGTTCGCTCTTCAAGCATCCTTTCTATCATAATATCGTTAATCTCTCGGGCGCTTTCGCAGGAGACTACGAGTCCGGCTTTAATCTGACCGAGTTCAATTCTGTTGGCAACGTCAAGAATGCCATTAAGAACTCCAAGGCAGGCGTTGGAGAGATCAAATACTGCTGCTTTGCCACCAATACCGAGTTTTGCTGCAACCCTGCAGGCGGTTGCCGGTTCAAACTGTTCGCGGCATACACCCGTATAAATCAATGCACCAATATCTCCAGGAGAAATACCTGTAACCGACAGTACCTTTCTAGCAGCGGCAATTGCTCCATAAGAGAGAGGATAACCAGGTTCCCACCATCGTCTTTCACGAATTCCAGTCAAGGCTTGCAGTTGACCCGGTACGATTCGCAAATATTTGTAAAGAGGTTCAAGTCTTGCCTCAAGTTCAGCTGTAGTTACTACAACTGGCGCCAGTTCATAACCCATAGCCTCAATAACAACATTTCTAT
>CAJBRY010000720.1 GCA_903958085.1 uncultured Geobacteraceae bacterium | reverse complement strand
TGTCATAGCCAGAGCCTCATTCAGTATTTCATCTCTCAGGCAGATTGGTTCTAGTAGTTCTGCATCAGCTCCAAACGACATTACCCATTTTTTGATATCATAACGACCAGATGTTTCTATAGTCAGAATGATTGAGCCGTCCGGCTGCTCATCGATCTGTTGCTGTTCAGCCCATTTACGTTCGCGGATATACCGTGCCTGAAAAGCCGGGAATTTGATTTTTGCGGTGAGCAGTTCGTCCCAGTACAGACCGAAGGCTTTATTCAATAAAGCCTCCGGATGGAAGTTTTTAGGCCATTCGAATGTTTTTTCAGTGTGGTCTATCTGCTTGATTCTTTCCACTGCGAGCAGTCGGATATTGTTGAAGTGTGTAACGACCACGAAAACATAAAGACCACCGTCCCTTTCAAAGAAATACAGCGGATTTATCTCGTAGGTACTCTCCTTAATATTCTCTTCGCTGTACGATGTGTAGCAGACCCGACAGGTAGTTCTCCCTAAAATTGCCATGGAGAGTTCTTCCATAGTTTCCGCATGAGCGGAGTAATCCTTTGGTGTTTTGGGTACAGATATGAAAAGAGTCGAATATTTCTCCAGTAATGTCCTCGTAGCAGGAGATAACGCCTTACCAATTTTTGAAAAAGCAGAATCAATATCGGTACTGATATCGCTGCCACGGAATAGACCACTGTTCATTCGTAAGGCATAGAGTGCCATGAGTTCCGGTGTCGTGAGTCCGGACTGGTTGGTCAATGGGAGACTGAGTGTAAACCCATCCGGGAATTTGAACCTTGTTTCCCTTTGCAAACCTTTGATTTCATCTAAAGGACCGCCTATCAAAATAGCCAGAGTCTTTTTTAAACGCTTAACTGTCCTCTGATCAACTCCAAGTTCTTCCGATAGCTCGTTAATTGTTGCCCCATTGCTTCGAGATAATAACCTGACCGCCTCAATTACTTCTCCCATCTGGCTTGCCCACATGTTTTTCTCTCGTAAAGCCATAGTTCCGCCGTTTCCGTTTGTAAATTCGCATGTCCGAAATTGTCACCGCTGAAGTATATCCTGAAAATCAGACGGGTGCAATTTCTGCGGAGGTGGATATATGGAAAGAGAATTTATCAATAAGGTACTCGGGCAGGTTCGCAAGCGGATGAAGAGTTTTGAAGTGCCCGGATGTCTGCAATCGCGGAGAATAGAGGGTATGTTTGACCGTGATGATGAGATGCATGGTTTTAAAAATCTCTGCATTTATATTGATACTGCTCTGGCTGACAGGGTAAACGATATTTCAGAAATATTGGGGCAGATCGACAGTTATATTTATGGACAGGAGCATTACAACCACACACGCTGGCTTATGTTTTTTGGATGCAAACCTGATCGACTTGTTGCACCACGACCATCAAAGGTTTATCAGGCAATTCGAGCATCTGCGTGGCGTGTCATCATTGCCAGTAGCATAGCAAAGAATCCTTCAACCGGTATTTCACTTATTCCACGCCTGCATAATCCCGGTTCAATTAACACAAGTTTTCCGGGTCGGAACGATATGGCTCTGTTTTTCTGTAAAAACAAAGATGTCTGCATTCCGGAAGAGCAGCAAAAGAACTTTATGGCGATCAGACAAAGGGTTTTATGGCTTTTCGTGGAGGAAGATGGAGTAATGGAAATGGATACTAATGGGTTTGCTCCAGCAGTTATTCCGGCTTGCAATACACAGGAATAATGATAGATTGATGCCGTATAATTTAGGAGGAAAAATGACAATTGACCAACTGAACAAAGAGATGGCAAACGAAATAAACCGACTGCCCGAAGGGGAAATGGGTGAGGTTATCTGGGATGATGAATTTTTTGTAGATATTCCTGAGTTCGATGATTTTTTGGAACCGCCGGATGATGTTATTACCAATGCACCTGAAAATCCGGATGATGACTGGTGGAATGATTACCGCAAATCTCATCCGTTCCTGCTCGGTTTATACATCCCCATGCAGAGTCCCGGGCAGGTAATACTCTTCGGGCGGAACCTTCGCAATTTTTATTGGTCGCTGGTTCGTGCCATCCGTCACCGAGTGCCATACATGACCAAGCAGGATCTGACCGCGGCCTGGTTGCTGGTGCAGATGCATACCCACGAACATGAGCTGTTTCACTACAACATCAATGTGCTGCAGGAGATGTTCGGCGGATCGTACACTCCGAAGATCGAGGAGGCGCTGGCGGTTGCTTGGGCGCGAGTGAAAATTCAGGCGGAACGGTCTAAATGGAACACGCAGATAGGGCGGATGAATGGTCTGTTTTACAGTCTGCTGATGCAACTGGCGTTTGCCTACCGTTCATACGGATACCGCGACTGGGTTCTGTATTCCGATGAAGTGCGCTTCAAGCCGGCGTTGCTGGATTATATCGCACCGAATAATTATGCCAGGCTACAGGGTAATGGTGTTGATATGGAGCGTTTGCTGTACGGCATGATCGGGCAGATGGATAAGGGGTATGTGGAGAGGGTTTGGTAAATATATATTATATGTGGAGGCAAACATGGCAGTTTGGTGTGTAAATTTTCATTCAAAGAATGATTGGAATGGTGGATTGCA
>CAJBRY010000719.1 GCA_903958085.1 uncultured Geobacteraceae bacterium | reverse complement strand
CAATCTAGCATCTTTTCTTTTATTGAATTAGAACTTGCTCCCGCCATCAGACGGAAATAGGCGCTTCGATAACTATTAAACTGAGCCGGTGTTGCACGATTTTCATCGTCAGGGCCCCGAACCAGCGTCAAAAAATGTTCGTGAAAGATCTTCAGTGAAGATATTTCATCAATAACCGTATCCAGTAACTGTTCATTATGGCTTGATACGGTAGTTATAGCATGAACCATCAGATTTGGATATTTTGCAGTTAGTTTTTTAAGCCTGCGACCGGTTTCCAGCGCTTTTTCATAACCAGAAGGAACTCCGCGTATCTTATCGTGAAGCGCACTCGTTCCATCAATAGAAACTCCTATTTTTAACACTATGTCCTTGTGGCTTGACAGCATTCTTTCAGCAAAATACTCAACTCGGTCAGGAAAAGAGCCATTGGTAGGACTTGAAATAAGCCAGGCGCCTGAATTTATAACAAAGTTGTTCGCAATTTCAAAAAGATCCTGCCGAATATATGGTTCACCACCTGAAAGATTAAGAAGGACCAAACCCTTTAAATTACATGCTATTTTATAATATTCATCAACAGAAAGCTCAGGAACGCTGTTAACCGTCTCAGATTGATAGTAGTTATTAAGACAAAAAGAACAACTTGCGTTGCACTTATTCGTTACCCGTAAAATCAGGTACTTAATTCCAGGAGTGAGGATATTTAAATAACGCTTCATTTTCTAAATTTCCCATAAACAGCGCCTGCAAAAATTGATAGACTCATAATCAGGCTCATAAGAAAACAGTAAACAGCAAACACAAATCCCTTAACTTTAATAGCCTGTGACAGTAAATAAGAATTTAAAACTGCCCTCGATACAAGTGCCGTTGTGACAAAATATATCCAGCGCAGGTCGAACAGGCATGCAATAGAACCTGCAAAAGCTGCTGCCACAAGCAAATGACTGACTCTAAATCTCAACCCGTAATGCGAATGCTTAACAAGAGCTTTTCTCTGAATTTTCATCATCTGTGATGCCCGCAAAAACTGCTTGATCATCAACTCAAAAGCTCCAGAATAGCTATGCCGATAGGTCATATTCGGGGAGAACAGAATAGTCTGCCCACCTTCAATCTTGGCGGCAAGCTCATGATCCTCAACATCGGCACCTTTGTATGATTCATTGAAGCCTCCGATTTTCAGGAATAAATCCCTCCTTATTGCGCCAAAGGTCGTGCCCCATGCCTCAACAGCGGCCTGTTTTGTACGGTACTCCCCCCAATTATCCTGAACCTGCAATGTTCTGAAGTTTCCAATCCAGTTATCTATAACCGGTGGTAATACTTCAAGTCCCAACACTGCGGCAAACTCTTGAGTCAAACAGAGATTTCTGAAATTTTCCAGTGATGCAGGAGGGAGAATAACATCACTGTCAACAAACAGCAGAAACTCACCTTTGGCATCTTTTGCCGCCAGATTTCTTAAAGCTGCGGGACCTATATGTTTCTCAGATGAATAAATACGGGCCGGAAAATTATTTGCCTCATTAACAGAAGAATCCGTCGAGGCATCATCCATGAAAAACAGTTCAAAATCATCGTAAGGATAGCTGTCAAAAATTGATGAGAGAAGTGCTTGGATATTATCGGCTTTGTTATAATTTGCTATTATAATTGAAAACAGCATCTAAGGGCTCATTATTGATCGGTTATATCAAATATTAGTAACCATCACTGACTTAAAAAATCCGCAGACTTTTCATGTAGGAAAAAGAATCCTACCTACTCGACGTATAAACAGGTCTATAAAAAAATGAGCTATTGAAAAGAAGTTTTTTAATGTCATCGCTTTTGATTTACCAGATTTACGTTCCATCCCTACCACACCGATTTCCTTAAATACTTTCCCTTGATCAAGCAATTTTGTAGCAAGATCCGCCTGAAAACTAAAACCGTAATAGTTGGTACACCAGCGCATTACGTTATACCGCAAAT
>CAJBRY010000718.1 GCA_903958085.1 uncultured Geobacteraceae bacterium | reverse complement strand
CAAAAGCCTCGAACACCTTAGACTGTTCAGAGACAGGGATACCGATACCAGTATCTTCAACCCTAATCTCGACATTACAGCGACTGTATTCTGTTTCATGGGGGACCGTACAGAGAGCCTTCACTTTACATAGCCCGAATCGGTAAATTTGACGGCGTTACCCACTAGATTTAGCAATACCTGACGGAGTCGGGTCGGATCAAGGATGATAGCTTTTGGAAGTTGTGGATTAATTTCAACTTCAAAGTGAAGCCCTTTTTCTGAAACCTTTTGGGAAAAGATCTGTCTTATTTCATTGAATAAACTCTGAGGAGCAAAGGCGGTAGGAACAATTTCCAGTTTACCGGCCTCGACCTTTGAGAGGTCAAGAATGTCGTTTATTAAATGCAGTAGTGCTTTTCCAGAACAGCTGATGGATTGAACATATTCCAGCAGTTTCGGGTTCTGAACCATGGGAACAAGTAAATCAGAGAACCCGATTATCGCATTCATGGGAGTTCTGATTTCATGGCTGATATTGGCAAGAAATTCACTCTTGGTATGGTTGGCACTATTGGCAAGCTCTGTCAGATGAAGGGCGTTGTCTAACGACTTCTGGAGCAGCCAAAACGTTGAAAAACTCGTCCTGTGGTCGGGTCGGGCCCGTATGTTGAAGAAACAAAGATTACATCTCGTTCGTCACCTTGGACGTTTTCGAGTTTTTTTACGAAGAAGGGCTCCTCCTCCACCTCCGAATCTCTTATGGCACGTTCGAGCCATGGCAGCTCTTTCTGTTTCCTTTCAAGTATCTAAAATAAGCTCCGCCTGGACGACTGTCTGTAAAGTTTGCAGGCCAGCATACCGCGTCTGACACGTTCAGCATTGCACCGTTGCTTTCAGAGGCACGGCATCAGTCGGTTATCGGAAACCAAGGGAACAACGGATAAAAAGCAGTTCAAAAAATATACAATTGGCTACTTCCATATTGACATCGCCGAAGTTCGTACGGAAGAAGGCAAGCTTTATATGTTTGTTGGCATTGATCGAACTTCGAAGTTTACTTATGTCGAGCTTCATGATCAATCCGATCGTAAAATTGCAAAGGTATTTCTGGAGAACCTCATTGCTACCGTGCCTTATAAAGTCCATACAATCCTGACAGACAATGGGGCACAATTCTGCATTCAGCCGCGCTATCGCGATGGGGCAACGGCAAAATATGTCAGGCATATGTTCGATATCTGCTGCCAAGAAAATGGCATTGAGCACCGTCTAACAAAACCAAAACATCCATGGACAAATGGTCAAGTGGAGCGCATGAATCGGACCCTAAAAGAGGCAACCGTCAAACGATATCATTACGGTTTTCACGATCAACTAAACAACATCTGTATGCCTTCGTGATGGCCTATAACTTTGCAAAACGATTAAAAACTTTACGCGGCCTTACGCCTTACGAATATTTCTGTCAAGTCTGGACAAAAGACCCGGATCGGTTCAAAATCGATCCAACCCAGCACATCGTGGGACTAAACACCTAATAGTTCTCAGGAATAATTGACTGATTTTTCCGATACACCATTCCCTGAAAAATGGCCACTACGTCGCCCTCATCATCTGTAACTTGGACTGAATAAGAGGCCAGCTTTTTGTTCATAGATTCCTCTTTAGCTTCAGCATAAAGAACTCCTTTGGTCGCTGCTTTAACAAATGAAACCGAGGTATTTATTCCCATTGCCAAGGTACCATGGGAGTTTGATGCTACAGCAAATGCAAAATCGGCCATTGTAAAGATAGCACCACCATGAACCGTTTTGGCACCGTTAAAGTGAAACGGCTCAATTTTCATACACACTTTTGCCCAACCTGGCTTAACATCCGTAAGCTCTATTCCGACATGACGGGCAAATTGATCCTCTAACGAAAAGAAATGTTTTATTTTATCCATATTTATATCCCCCAATACTTTTCAATCCAATTTTGGAGCAAGCTCTACTGCATTAAATAAATCCTCCGGTTTCAATATATAGTAATTTAGATTAGTTGTATCAATTATATCTATTCTTAACTCATCAAGTGCGACTTGCGGATACTTACCGTTATGCTATGCTGTGCGTATGAATGAAATTGCGATTACTACAAAAAATTTTGAATCACTCCTCAATCCATCAGTGTATCCGGTTGATACCAGCAGAGTTGATCTT
>CAJBRY010000717.1 GCA_903958085.1 uncultured Geobacteraceae bacterium | reverse complement strand
TCTGCAGGTACAATGCCGACTCCACCTTCTTCCAGAAACGACAAAAGTGCTTCTGGTGGTAGCAAGGCAGCAGCTTCGGCAAAGGATGCCAAAATATCGGTAACCAAGGCAAAAGGAGCAAATGCTTATACAGTTAAAGAAATTTTTGAAAAAAGTGCGAAACTGAACAAGAAAAAGGTCGTTGTCAGCGGTAAGGTCGTTAAAGTTTCAGCTGGAATAATGGACAAAAACTGGATTCATATTCAGGATGGAACCGGTTCCCAGGCCAAAAAAAATCATAATTTAGTATGTACCTCCAAAGATTTGCCCGATGTAGGTGATGTTGTTACTGTAAGCGGAATTCTTGCTAAAGACAGGGATTTTGGCGGGGGATATAAGTACAATGCTATTGTGGAAAATGCCTCGGTAGTAAAATAGAAGAAACGTCTGTCATCCTTGACAGAACTAAGATCGCGTGTTATCTCAGCAGCATACTTTGCATGTTTTATGACAACTGAATAACGGATCACGGTGCCCGAAAGGGCTTGATAGGGAAGTGAGGTGACGCTTAAAATTAAGCTATTCCTCTGCGGACCCGCCGCTGTAAGCGAGGACAATGGGCAATATGTCACTGGTTAATTGACCGGGAAGGCGCCCAGAGGATGAATCGCAAGCCAGAAGACCTGCCTTGATCCTTCGCACTCAACAGTTCCCCCTGGTAAGGGATAGTGAAAAAGATTGTCTGACTTTGAATACGAAAAGTCCGCAAGTTGTAATTTCAACTGCGGACTTTTTTGTTTATTTGAAATCAATAGGAGAGACAAGCATGCATATTATGGAAGGATTTCTGCCGGTTAAGCATGCCATCGGCTGGAGCATTGCTGCTGCACCGTTTGTTACCTACGGGCTTTACAGCATCAACAAGAAAATAAAGGAGAGCCCTGAACAGCGCATGCTGCTGGGAGTTGCCGCCGCTTTCACTTTTGTCCTCTCGGCTTTGAAGATGCCTTCAGTCACCGGCAGCTCTTCTCACCCCACCGGCACCGGTTTAGGGGCAATGCTTTTTGGACCAGCGGCAATGGCACCTATCGGCATGGTAGTACTAATGTTTCAGGCAATTTTACTGGCTCATGGCGGCTTGACAACACTTGGTGCCAACATATTTTCCATGGCAGTTGTCGGTCCATTTGCTGCAGCCGCCACCTACAGAGTTGCAAAAGCGGTTAGACTCCCATTTGCCCTTTCGGTTTTCATCGCTGCATCACTTGCAGATCTTCTGACCTACATCACAACCTCAGCACAGCTGGCACTCGCGTTTCCAGATCCAACGGGTGGCTTTGTAGGCTCACTAGCCAAGTTTGCCTCTGTTTTTGCCATAACTCAAATTCCGATTGCCATAATTGAGGGCCTGCTCACCGTAATGGTATTTAACGCGCTGGCACGCTTCAATCCTGTTGAATTGAGAAATATGAAAGTGCTAACCGCACAGGAGTCACAGGCATGAAACGCTACCAGAACCTGTTGATGATGATCGCAGTTGTGGTGCTTGTGGCTGCTCCGCTTTGGACGATTCAGAAACCGTTTAGGGGAACTGACGACCAAGCAACGGCTCTAATCAGCAACATTGCACCTGGATATCAACCATGGTTCAAACCTATGCAGGAATCTTCCGGTGGCGAAATCAACTCACTGCTATTTGCCCTTCAGGCTGCTTTGGGGTCGGGATTTTTTGGTTATTATCTGGGAATGTCGGTAACGCGTGCAAAAATTCGCCGTGAATCTGGCAGGGAAACATAGGTGCTGACTGAACAGTCTGCATATTCTAACCGGTGGCGCCATGTATCTCCTGTAGCCAAGGGGTGTTTTTCTCTGTGCGGCATTATTGCCGCTTTTGCTGCTGGATCACCATGTACCGCACTGCTTATCGCCAGTATTCTGGCTTCCGTCACCGTTTTTGGTGCTGGAGTACCGATTACGCGATATATGCGAGTTGCAGCTCCGGCCCTGATTTTTCTTCTGGCAAGCGGATTGTCACTTTTTTTGTCGTTCAGCCTTGGTGCTTCAATCAGCACAATATCACCACATATTGCGTTTTCTGAACTTCGCGGCATTACACATACCTGCTGTCGCTCACTGACCTGTTTGACCGCACTGCTTTTTCTTGCCTTGACCACCCCACTCTCAGACATAATATCTCTGCTACGCCTCTGCAGACTTCCAGAGACTCTGCTCGATCTTATGACTCTTTGCTACCGTACACTTTTTGTCCTTTCCGAAGCAGTTCATGAAACCATGACCGCCCAAACTGCCCGTCTGGGATACGCTTCATTTTCAATTTCGTTACGCTCGCTCGGTGGCCTGTTTGCCAATCTGATTGTACAAGTTTGGCAGCGTTCACTTGCACTCCATCTTGCTGCACAGGCACGTGGCAATGACGGTTCACTACGCTTCCTGAGAAATAATTATAACCACTCATGTAGAAACATCTCAATTGCTGCAACTACCGGCTGCCTGATGATTGCTCTCACAATAATACTGCCATGACAGATAACATCCTGAAACTTGAGAATGTTTCCTATAGTTACCCTGACGGCACACTTGCACTGCAATCTTGTTCTCTCGCGATACAACGAAACATACGTACCGTTGTACTTGGTGCTAACGGCGCAGGTAAAACCACTCTTTTTCTGCACTTGAACGGCATTCTACGTCCCAATACTGGAAGAGTCTGCCAGAACAATATCCCTCTTGATTACAGCCGTAACGGCATGAGAGCTCTGCGCAGCCGGATTGGTCTTGTTTTTCAGAACCCGGATAACCAACTCTTTTCTGCCAGCGTTCGTGAAGATATTTCCTTTGGCCCGATGAATCTAGGCCTGGGAGAATCGATTGTGCGCGATCGGGTAGAAAATGCTCTGCTCACAGTTGGAATGATAGAGTCAGCTGACAAACCGGTTCACAATCTGAGTTACGGCCAGAAAAAACGAGTCTGTATCGCAGGTGTACTTGCCATGGAACCCGAAATAATTATCCTTGACGAACCTATGGCTGGACTTGATTCCGTAATGCAGGAAGAATTGACCGCCACTCTCGAAAAACTGCACACCGCCGGCATGACCATCATCATTGCTACACACGATCTGGATTTTGCCTACGGATGGGCGGAGGATGTTATTGTACTGAAGAATGGACACCTTCTTGCCAACGGCACACCAGATGAGGTACTTTTGCAAAATGACGTTAAGGTTACACTGGGCGCAACGCCTCTGGTAGCGGAACTCACCCGGCAGCTTTGCTTGATTGGCATTGATCTTCGTGATAAAGGATATCTGCCGCGCAGTAAAAGTGAAATGCTTAAAGCTATCACCGCTCATACAGGACGGGAGAGGACACCATGATTATAGTAACCGGAGGAGCAGGCCTGATCGGCAGCGCTGTTGTGCAAGGCCTGAATGCACTTGGCAGGGAAGATATTCTGGTGGTGGATCACCTTGGTCATACAGACAAATGGCGCAACCTGTCACCGCTCCGCTTCATGGATTATCTGGAAAAGGACGATTTCGAACGTTTTCTGGACGAAGGTTCACTTACCGGACGACTACCTAAAAACCAAAAACTGGAAGCCGTTATTCACATGGGAGCCTGCTCTGCGACAACCCAATCCGATGCGACATATCTGATCAGAAACAATTATGAATATTCCCGGAAACTGACTTTAGCATCACTCGCTGAAGGCGCCCGCTTTATCTATGCATCCAGCGCCGCAACTTATGGAGACGGAGAACACGGCTTTATCGATGACGACAGCCAACTCCCCAGGCTCCGTCCAATGAATATGTACGGATATTCCAAACAGCTCTTTGACCTTTGGGCTATGCGTACGGGGATCCTAGATAAAATTGTCGGGATAAAATATTTCAACGTGTATGGACCTAATGAGCAGCACAAAGGTGAAATGCGTTCGCTCGTACTAAAAGCATATGAGCAGATCTCCGCAACAGATACTCTCAGGCTGTTCAAATCCCATCGACCAGAATATCGCGATGGTGAACAACTGCGAGACTTTATATATGTGAAAGATGCTGCAAGCATGACTCTTCATTTCCTTCAAAACGAGGACGCTAACGGAATTTTCAACGTTGGCGGTGGAACCACCATTAGCTGGAACAGATTGGCAACTGCCGTTTTTTCCGCCATGCGTTGCCCTGTAAATATTGAATACATCGACATGCCGGAATCGATCCGCAACACCTACCAGTATCTCACCTGTGCCGATATTTCTAAAATCCGCTCTGTAGGATATTTGGCGCCTACAACAACTGTAGAGGATGCTGTTGCCGATTATGTAAAAAACTATCTAGTCCCGGAAAAACGGCTCGGTGACTGCTGAATCAAATTACTTCAAGCAATACAGGTATCCCATGTCACTCTCAGAACAGGTTTTAGAAGGAAACATTCGCGCTGCTGCAAGACTGATGCGCGACATCGATGATGGCCGTGCCTCGGCAATTGATGAACTGAAAAAGCTTTACCCACACACCGGTAATGCCTATATCATTGGGATAACAGGCCCTCCAGGCGCAGGGAAATCAACTCTGGTCGATCAACTGACCGCCTCGTTTCGCAGTCATGGGAAAAAAGTCGGCGTCGTTGCTATAGACCCCACCAGCCCTTTTACCGGCGGCGCAATCCTTGGCGACCGCATCCGCATGAACCGCCACTCGTGCGACGAAGGTGTTTTCATCCGCAGCCTTGCAACACGTGGGGCATTAGGCGGACTTTCACGTTCAACATCTGATGTCGCTCTCGTAATGGATGCACTCGGAATGGATTTCGTTATTATCGAAACGGTCGGAGTCGGACAGGATGAGGTTGATATTGTCAAAGAGGCCCACACCACCTGTGTTGTAATGGTGCCGGGACTAGGCGATGATATTCAGGCGATCAAGGCGGGAATCCTGGAGATAGGGGATATTTTTGTAGTCAACAAATCTGACAGGGATGGTGCTGACAGGACTGCGAGGGAGTTAAGCACCATGCTTGAAATGCGAACTGCCGCAGCAGGCGATTGGAACCCTCAGGTAATCCAGACAGAAGCACAACGCGGCACCGGCATCAGCGAGTTGACCGAAGAGATTCTGAAACACCGCGACTACCTTCTTTCCAGTGGTACAATCGGCGAGTTTCTGCGTGAGCGTAGTCAGCGACACTTTATGGATGTCCTTCGCGATACACTCTTCAAAAAAGCGCTCTCTTACATGGAACGGGACAATATTCTCGATAAATTCTTAACAGAGATGAGTGACCACAGAATTGATCCCTATTCAGCTGTAGAAGAAATTATATCGAAAATAATGCCTGACTCTGTTTAAACTTTGAATTTTTTCTGAATTGCTCTATACTTAAGCCCGATAAAACCTTTATAGTCTATACTGGAGAATTGAAGATGCCTTTAACAGAAATTGCCTTGATAATCATAGCGGTAGCACTCTGTATGCTGGTTTTGTTCCTCATACCAACTCTGTTTACTATCAAAAAGACTGTTGCTTCGGTTGGAGAGTTGTCAAAGATGGCTCGCGAAGAGTTAAAGCCTGTACTTCAGGAATTGACAGCTGTTCTTTCTGAGTTGAAGACTGTTGGAGGTGGTGTTGCGGAACATACTGATGATGTTAAACGTTTTATGTCTGCACTTGGTGAAACCGGCAGCAATCTAACTTCTATAAACCGCACGGTAAGTGTCTTTACAGGCATTCTAAACACCACTTCCATCTGGGCGACTGGAGCAAAAGTGGCAGGGAAATATATGGTGGAGCGGTATCTAAAAAAACGGGGAGGAAATTAACCATGTCAGACAAATGTGAGGTATCGGCAGGAACAGTATTGCTATCCTTTGTAGCCGGGGCAGCTATCGGAGCAGGTTTGGCTCTGTTGTACGCACCCAAAAGCGGCCGCGAAATGCGTGAAAACATCCTTGATCTTACTGAAGATGCTGTAGACAAAATCAAGGAATATGCCAAAGAAGCCCAGGAAAAGATAAAAACTGCAGTTGAGGATGGTAAAGAGGCTTTCGTAGAAAAGAAATCCATTTTGGCATCAGCAATTGAAGCCGGACGCGAAGCTATGCAGAGAGAGCGCAGTTCTGTTCAGTAAAAGGAATAAAATACAACCAAAAGAGCCCACTTGTTATTAAGGTGGGCTCTTTTTATCCGAAGTTGACACAAAGTTACTTTAACAAACTTCAGCTACAACCTTTTGTCTTGCAAAGTTTTTGGGGCAATAACATTATGATGTGGCTCTCGATATGGCTGCAACTGCAACTAGTTGCAGCCCCTGTTCTGTTTTTGGAGGAGGCACCGGAGCAGTAGTAAGATAAAAAGCTTATCTACGCTCCGCTGCTATTTCTCCAGAGTCAGACAACTATCCTTGAGCAGCTTGAACAGCAGTTATCGCTGTAACATTAACAATATCATCCACCGAACAACCGCGCGAGAGGTCGTTTACCGGTTTTGCCAATCCCTGAATAATTGGACCGACCGCCTCTGCGCCGGCAACCCGCTCAACAAGTTTATAGGCGATATTGCCTGCATCAAGATCCGGGAAAATTAGAACGTTTGCCTTGCCGGCAACTGTGCTGCCCGGAGCTTTTTTATTCCCTACGTTGGGTAGTAGAGCAGCGTCGGCCTGCAACTCCCCATCTATCTGCATATCCGGTTTGATCTGTTTGGCAATCTCAAGTGCCTTTAGCACTTTATCACAATCGGCGTGACTGGCACTCCCCTTGGTGGAAAACGAAAGCATCGCCACGCGAGCGTCCACATCCAGAAACGCCTTGCAGTTTCCAGCGGTAGCAACTGCGATTTCAGCCAAAGCCTGTGCGTCGGGATTTGGATTGACGGCGCAGTCAGCAAAAAGAATGATACCGTTTTCTCCAAAACTTGGCGTCTTTGTTACCATCAGGAAGAATGAGGAAACCGTCTTTATGCCTGCTGCAGGGCCAACTGTCTGGAACGCTGCCTTGAGTACGTTACCGGTAGTGCCGGTAGCACCGGCTACTTCACCGCCTGCGTCGCCGTTACGAACCATCATCCCTGCATAGTAGAGGTTGTCATCAGCAGTTAGAAGCTTCTTTGCTTCATCTGCTGTCAAACCTTTACTTTTACGGATTTCGACTAAGTCAGCCACATATTGATCAAGCTTCGGGGAGGTTGCTGGATTAAGGAGCTCTACACCGCAAAGATTGACACCTTTTGCGGCAGCCTCAGCCTTGATTTTTTCCGGGTCTCCAAGTATCACTATTTTAGCCAATGCTTCCTTGACAATCTTTTCAGCAGCAAACAGCATTCTCTCATCATAGCTTTCAGGCAATACCACGGTCTGCAGGTTCTTTCTGGCCTTTTCCTTGATCTGGTCAACAAGATGCATAAATACGCCTCCTTTGAGTAATAAAACAGGTTTCTGCTTATAGCCGAAATGCATTTGCTGGTCAATAAAAAAAGCCTGATTTCTCAGGCTTTTAGCGAAGCTTAATAACTTATATCACTGTTAAAATCCAGCTCCAAGTGCTTCGGCAACTGTATGCATGTCTTTGTCGCCACGACCGGACAGGCAGACCACAATTGTATTATCTTTAGCGAGTGTAGGAGCCAGTTTCATAATGTAGGCAATGGCATGAGATGATTCCAGCGCGGGAATAATTCCTTCTTCGCGAGTGAGAGTGGTGAATCCCTGCAGAGCTTCCTGATCTGTAATTGAAACATATTCAGCCCGCCCAGAATCCTTTAACCAGGAATGTTCCGGTCCGACGCCTGGATAATCCAGACCTGCTGAAATTGAGTGTGCATGCATGATTTGCCCATGCTTATCCTGTAGAAGATAACTTTTATTGCCATGCAGAATGCCAGGAGAACCAGCGCAAAGTGGTGCGGCGTGCCTTCCTGTTTCGATGCCATAGCCAGAGGCTTCCACCCCTATCAACCTGACACGGGTGTTATGCAGGAACGGATAAAAAAGACCCAGAGCATTGCTGCCGCCACCGACGCAGGCTACCAGAAAATCCGGCAAACGCCCTTCTGCTTTCTTGTGCTGCTTCTTTACCTCCTTCCCTATCACAGCCTGAAAATCTCGAACCATCATCGGGTACGGATGTGGACCGGCAGCAGTACCAATTACATAGAATGTTTCATTGATAGTTGTTACCCAGTTACGCATAGCCTCATTCATCGCGTCTTTTAAAGTAGCAGTGCCGGCAGTGACAGGTGTTACAGTTGCCCCCAACAGCTTCATGCGAAAAACATTCTGAGACTGCCTGCGGGTATCCTCCTCGCCCATGAAGACTTCACACTGCATCCCGAAGAGTGCAGCAATAGTCGCTGTTGCCACACCGTGCATCCCAGCACCTGTCTCGGCAATAACACGCTTCTTGCCCATCCGCCTTGCCAACAATCCCTGACCTATAGTGTTGTTTATTTTGTGTGCGCCAGTATGGTTAAGATCCTCCCGTTTGAGGTATATGCGCGCCCCACCGAGCTTTTTTGTCAGTTTCTCGGCAAAATAGAGAGGATTAGGGCGACCGACGTACTGGCGCAGATAATAGGCAAACTCTTGTTTGAATTCCTTGTCATTGCGATAATGTGTATATGCCTTTTCCAGTTCCAAAAGCGCAGGCATTATGGTTTCCGGCACATAACGCCCACCATACTGACCAAAGTGTCCATTTTTATCAGGGTAACGCATCAGATTCTCTTTTCATGGGAAAATTTTTCCGCGCAGAAGTCCCATACGTGAAAAACGGTATGAAAGCGCCGTTCCCAGCACTCCAATGCCATATGTGACGCTGCGCTGAAAATTGATTGATGAGGCATCAGGGAAATATTTTGTCGGGCAACTAATCTCTCCTATCCTGAAACCGCACCAGGTTATCTGTGCCAGCATCTGGTTGTCGAAGACAAAATCATCTGAGTTACGTTCCAGAGGGAGTGTCTCAAGAACTGAACGGGAAAAGGCCCTGTATCCGGAATGATATTCGGAAAGCTTCTGTCCGAGCAGAATATTCTCCACAAGGGTAAGAAAACGGTTTGAGATGTATTTATAGAAAGGCATACCACCCTTGAGCGCTCCCGTCCCAAGAATGCGTGAGGCAAGCACAGCATCGAACTCTCCATACGCTATCATGGCTGCCATGGCTGGCAAGAGATGCGGTGTGTACTGGTAATCAGGATGCAGCATCACAACAATATCGGCCCCAAGGTCAAGTGCAGTGCGGTAGCAGGTTTTCTGGTTGCCGCCATATCCCATATTTCGCTCGTGAACTATTGTTGTGATGCCCAGCTTACGTGCCACTTCTGGCGTATCGTCCCGACTGGCATCATCCACGAGCACCACGTCATCCACAATGCCGAGCGGGATTTCACGGTACGTCACTTCTAATGTTTTGGCAGCATTATAAGCAGGCAGAACAACAACTATTTTTTTATTATTTAGCATGACATCCAGACCCTGTGAACCTAGGATAAATTTCAGAACAGACTGTTGTATAAAAAATATTGAACAAATATTTAGCCGTTTATTGCAGAGTCAATTTATTAAGACGATACACAGCAACTGCATAGTCTGTTTCAGGAGATTCATAAACGGCTTCCAGCGACATCCCTGGAGGAGGCATATTAATCTCTGCCGAAGAAACATCGTTCCTTGAAAATTCCACCAGATAATAATCTACCTTGTTGTTTTGGGCATAACGCAGCTTGCTGAAGTAATCCGCGACAGGCTCTGCAGTCCAGATACCATCAAGGTCATAAATCATTTTATTCCATGGAATCATATAGTTTTTTCCTGGTCCCAAACGACCTCGAATCCATTTTGCGGCTTTGCTTGCGTTGTTTGAATAAGCAAAACGCATCCGGATGTCCTGATTTGGCGGAGGCGAAGGCTTAAAAGTAATGCAGTATTGATAATATCCTGCGAGCAAAATAATTATGCCCCATGGTAATACACTCGAAAATTTGTAATTATCTATCATTTCAGATAACTGAAATAACCCGGCAGATGCAATGATAATAAGGAGGGGGAGATATGGAATAAGATACTTCCACCACCCTTCAGTAAAAACAGGGAGAATAAACAATATTAAAAAAGGAGTAAAAAGAATCGCCTTTTTCAGACCATTTTCATCGCCCCATCGCCTGAATGCAGCAAAGAGAGCCAGCATTACAAGAAATGGTTGATATACTGATGGAAAATGCAGGATTCCACTGTTGTTTGGGATTCTGCCAGGTATTTGGAAGGAAAAGTTTTTAAGAT
>CAJBRY010000716.1 GCA_903958085.1 uncultured Geobacteraceae bacterium | reverse complement strand
TTCATCGGATCACCGTAGACCGCAGCCACTGCACCGCTGTAGTAACCTCCATAACCACCGTAGCTGCCGCCGCTGCCGTTGCTGCTACCACCTGTGGTCGTGTTACCGTTAGTGCGTCCAGTGGACGAATTGTTGCCACCCTGATAGGCGCCAAGATAACCGCGACTCGAAACGTTAATAGTTGAAGTGGAATCGATATTCAGCGAACCTAAGACAATCAGTTCCAACCGTTCCGCTCCACTCAAACCGGTCGCTTTATGAGAAACGGTCGAGTTTGAAGAAAAAATCATTGAATCCGCAGCCACCAAACCATCAAGAACAACGAAACTGTTCTTAATCGTCACCGTCCCGTACCTGCCGGCTGCCAAAACATATGGCGAAGCCGAACTGCCCACATTTTGAATCAGGGGAGACGTTAGTGGCTGGGTGGTGAAATGGAGTAGATAGTCACTAGCTACCGTATTGCCGGCAATGTCTTTGACTGCACTGATGGTGAGGGTGTAGCCGGTAGCGCACTCCAGCAGAGTGACGGGAGTAATGACAGCGCTCTTTCCGTCAGCCGAAAGAGTTATACCCAAGGGTATGGCGGAACTACCGGATGAAGAGCGCAACACTACGGTTGATGACGTAAATGAGGCCGGAGCCATCCCTTCGTTGAACGTAATCGTGATGGGCAGGGTAGCGGTAAAACCACTGGCGTTATCAGCTATGGAAGCTCCCACCACCGTTGGCGGCACAACATCCGCCGCCTGAAGATCCAGAGTGGCACTTCCAAAAGTTCCTGCTGTGGTCTCGGCGATGCAGGAAATTCGGTACGGAGCATAGGGGGGCGCATCGGAGGCTATCTTAAAGGTTAATTGCTGTGTTACTTCCGTCAGTGGCGGATCGAAGGAAACAGCAAGAGTACCCTTGCTGACCGCACCAGAGGCGTTGCAATACAGTTTGGCGATGCCGTTCGGATTTGTAAGCGTGACCGTGGCGGTGCCGGTTTCGCCCGGTTTGAATTTGTTCGCTTGACCAGGAGAAACAAGAGTTACAAGCGGTTTGACAGCAACTGGATCGTTGGGATTGGCAGGAAGCATATCCACAACAAGACTCACCAAAGGACTGACATTTCCAACCTGATCATGGCTGGAGACATCCAGCAAATTCTGACCCAGGTTGATCTGGTAAAGCACCTGCCAGGTTGTGTTTGGATCGTGGGCAACTATCTGCTTGCCGTTGACGCGGATGGAAGTGCCGGCTTCCTTTGTGCCGCGCAGAATGATTTGGTTGACGTAGGTGGGCGAAGCGACCGGCTCGACCGTAGGTGCTTTTGGTGGTGTGCGGTCGGAGGAAAGAGAAGAATTATAGAGTTCGGCAATATCTTCGGAAAGCAGAGCACGTTTATAGATGAACACTTCATCCAATGCACCTCTGAAATATTCATCGCCTCCCGGTCTATTTGATCCAAATTCAAGCCAATCAGAGGCATATACTACTGGATTAGCTCCAAAACTTCCTTTGGAACTTTCAACTCCGTTGATATAAATTTTTGCATACTTATCTGTGTAGACAACGGCAAAATGAGTCCAAATACCAGTAGGAGCTGAATTGGCAGGGGTGGAGAGTGCCTCCCACGTACCACGGTTCCAGTTATGTCGATATGTAACTATCCCGCTTGCTCCGTCATACCAGACTTCCCAACCAGCACCGCCTTCTGAACCTCTGTCAATAATCCCACCACCATTTTCAGGCTTTATCCATCCGGTAATTGAGAAACTACTTGAGAGATTAAGACCCGTTGGAACTGTGTTAATGGCATATCCAGTTCCGTCAAATCGAGCCGATGAAGTTCCGCTTACTCGATCTTGTAAGAACGTTGAACCACCATATGCTGATAAATGATTCCCATTCCCAGAATAATCTGTCCAATCCCCATCCATCGGCCAGTAGCCAACCAGATCTGAATCCGGCCCCTGGGTTGTGAAAGTTGCAGTTATGTCGGAGGTAGTCGCATTGCCTGATAGATCACGTACTCCAGCCTTAAGGGAGAAGGTGTAGGAGCGGCCAAAGCCAAGCTGATTGTACGGCTTGAAGGTCAATGAAAGGCCATCGCTAGATACTGACAATGCACCTGGAACCGGGCCACTGATAGAGGTAAGCGCTACAATACCGGCGGTGACTGAGGCCGGCTCAATCTGCTCGCTGAAACGGACCGATACCGCAGAACCAACCGGGATAACGGTACTTCCATCAGCCGGGGTGACAGAGTCGATCAACGGCGATGCAATATCGGTGGTAAAATGAAGCAGTTGAGGGAGTGCAAGCGGGTTATCCGCTTCATCGGTCACTGTTGCGGCGACGGTCAAGGTGTAACTGATACCCCGTGCCAGCGGTGCAGCAGGTTTTACGGCAATGGTCGTGTGATCAGCGTTAAGAGTAACTGATGCGGGGATAGTAACTCCAACACTGCTCTCGACAAGGATTATGGAAACAGCGTTCACCGTGGCAGGATTGAGTGGTTCACTAAAGGTGAGAGTCAGCGTCGTGTTTGTCGGAATATTAGTGCTATTGTTGGCCGGCGATAAACTGCTGACAACCGGCGGCACAGTATCAGCCACTTTCAGTGTAATACTGGATGGTGAACTGTTGCCAGCACTGTCTGTCGCCGTACAGGTCACGGTGATTTCCGAGTATGGCAATGCGATCGCTGGGACAGTAAATATGAAGTCCTGCGTTGTAGTAGACTGAAGCGGTGCAATGATGAAGGCGTGACTTGCTGAAGCGGCGCCATTTGCAATGCATGACAAAGCGGACAGCGTTACATTATCTCCCGCGATGATCTGCACCGCAGCAGTATCTCCCGGTTTGTACTTGAAGTTCTGGCCTGGACTGGAAAGTGTGACCGTCGGCGCAATGCTGTCATGAAGCTGTACGGTTATGTTTGCCGGTTGACTTATGGTACCGGCACTATCTTTGGCCAAAACAGACAAGTTTATCACGCCAGCAGAGGTAATGCCGGTCGGTGCGGTGAGGGTAAAGGTTGCTGTGCTCTTCTTACTGCTGGCCGGCTTGACCTGACTTGTCGTCAGTTCCCCGGTGGTTGTCAGGACAAACTCTTTGAGGCCTAGATCATCATTCCCTTCCACAGTAACGGTAATGACAGCCCCTGTATTGATGACACTACCGGAAGCTGGCGTGACAAACACAACCTGCGGCGGTTGATCAGGTTTCACCTCCAGATCAAGTATCAGTGGAATGCCACGGTTTCCGACACGATCCTGAGCAACAACCTTAATTCGGAGCATTCCTTCCTTGGCTAACAGAATTGGCAAAGCATAAGGTGCCTTGCTGACTGTGCCGGTAAGGACGTTATCCAGGTAAAAATCTACTGACGCCACATCACCGTCGGCAACTGTAGCAGTTACCGCTATGGAATTCCCTTTAACCAGGTCGGCTGTCGGCGATACCGTCAGACCCGTCACCAGCGGGGGAGTGGTATCGATACTGGCAAATGCCGCAGAGACTGTTCCGGTCTGAACATTGCCAACCATATCCCGCACTCCGCTGGCACTAACCATATAGCTGCGATTATAGGCTAGCTGCTCTAGCGGTGTCAGGACTACTACCATACCCCCTTGGATCAGATCGCGGCGAGTAGCAATAGTTGCTCCACCAGAAGTCAAATTGATACCGTCCAACGAGTTAGGATCGACCGGCTCAGTGAAGTTCACACGTATTACGGCGTCAGCAGTGACCTGTACTGCGCTGTCAGCAGGCGATATTGAAGTGACAACCGGCGGTATGTTGTCAATTGTTGTGAATGAGATGCTCTGCGGCAAAGCAAGTTTCCTCCCGGCTCTATCAGTAATGCTGTCAGTAGCCACAAGAGTGTACAGAGTAAACCCTTTGAGAATAGACATTGGGGTGACGGTCACTCCGCCGTTATCGGCATCGAGCTTGAGTGTTCCGGCAATGCGGGAGCCACCCTGGCTCAGGTAGAGACTCGATGAGGTAATTGTGGTGGGATCGATCGGTTCGGAAAAGAGCACCCTCATGGTTTGATTGATCGGCACATTAATCGCGCCGGAGGCAGGATTAACCGAAGTGACGAAAACAGGCTTGTCATCAAGCACGATGCTTCCCAGATCCAGTTCCTGGCCGTTGCTATCAAGAACACCTGTGGCTCTGCCGATACCCAGGCCTGCAGCGTCCTCTACATACAGCGAGACGGTGCATGGAACCGGGATGTTGCTAAAGATGTACTTACCATTGCTGTCGGTTATTCCGGTGAGGGTACGGTTGGTATTTGTAGATAGACGAATGCCGCCACCACGCGAGGGAGTAACGCCGTCCGCCAGGAGCACAGCAACCTTGACCGAGGCAACCGGACCAAATACGAGGTCAAGTGACACAACCTGAGCTTCATTCTGCAGATAGCCACTTTGTGAGGCACCAGTAGTACGCAAGGTATGGGAGCCAACCAGTGTAAATGGCCCGGTTGGAATGTCACTGAAATTGAAGCTGCCGTCGTTGCCGGTGTAAACCGTCAGGGTGGTACCGCCAAAACGTAATTCAACCTTGGCACCGGCTAACGGTGTCGTACCGTCCGAATCCATTACCACACCGTTCACACTGCCGACACCCCCCAGAATAATGTCGCCGGCAACAACTTCGAGATCACGAGTTATTGTTGCGACAGCGGAGCCGCTACGGCGAGTGGTAGCATGTGATGTGGAAACCGTATAAGAACGCCCAGCAGCCAGATTATCGTAGCGGAACATACCGGTGTCTGTGTTCACCGCCAGAGGAGTCCCGCCGTTCAATCTTACAGTGGCGTTCAACACAACGGTGACGCCATCCGGCATCAGCACCCGCCCCGCAATAGATCCGGTGGGGGCTATGTGCAGCTGGGTAGTGACGATTTCGTTTTCATAGGAAATTGTGCCGACAGCCAAACCGCGCAGTCCGGTGCCGGGGTCAGTGGCGTCAACGGTGAAACGTCCGGCCGGTACACCGCTGAAGTAGAAACTGCCGTCTGGCGCAGTAACCGAGGAAAAATTGAAACCGGTGACTCCGCTGACGGAAATAGAAACTGACGCCCCTGCAATCGGTGTAGTACCGCCATAATTGAGCACTGTCCCTTTCACTGAACCGCGCGGCGTTACTATCACATCGGCTGAGACCATATCACCTTCGGCATTCAGACGACCGCCGCCCATTCCGCGGCGTTCGGTCACCGGATCATAGCCTTCCACAGTAAAATCCCCCAAGGGTACGTATTCCAACCGGAATCGACCTGGATCGCCAGAGTCTGAAGAGCTGGAAGCATATGCAATGGTTTGACCGTTGCGTTTGAGAGTAATTTGTCCCCCAGCTATTGGAGTTTGGGCATCTGCTTTGAGGAATCTTCCGGTAACAGTGGCTGATGGTGCTAGACGTACCTCGACCATAACATGTGTCTTGTCACCAGTTATGTGAATCTGGTTGCGGCCACCCCGACCGAATGTACCGCTGGCTGATACGGCATAGCTCCCCTCGCTCAGATTGGCAAAATTGACCTCTCCATTAGTGTCAGCTATGCCACTCGCAGTATCCCCGGGATAATCAGTCCCACCGGCAGTGACGACAGCCGCTTGCGCGGGAGTACCATCAGCATTAAACACTTTGACCGTCAGGGAACCACGTCCCAATAATGTAATGGTTATCGGCACGTCCAACCCTGACGGAACGGTCACGTTGCCTTTCCATTTGAGAGTCGTAGCCGGGTCTTCAGCGATGATTGCCTGATTACCACAAGGTATGATAGGGGCAAAGTGGAATAGTCCCTGTTCATTTGTGGTGACGGTGACAGGAGCATCGCCTAATGTCAGTGTGACTCGTACATCTTTACCGACTGCACTGCCGTCCGGCATCAGCACCTTTCCAGACACCGAGCCTGGTTGATTGACAACCGGTTCTCCAGGACGAGCTGGTGTCCCCTTGAGGGGCAAATCAACGGTGACTACCTGCCCATGATACTCTATCTTACCGCCAGCTGTGATCGTGACAGGCCTAAAAACATTAGAAGAAGCCACGGCAAAATTACCCTGCAAAACTCCCGTAAATGTGAAGCGGCCGGTCTGAGGATCGCTTTTGACCACTGTTGGATTGTCAGTATCGTAGCTTAGTACACCAACAAGGTTGGGTTTGGTGGAATATAATCTGACATCGGCTCCAGTGGGGAGTGTCATGGCAGCATCATCCCAAGTGGTGCCTGTGACGGTACCGACTCCCACCGGGCGCAATTCCAGTGTCCGCACCTGAGAGTCGTACCAGAGATCGGTAGAGACATTGATTACTTCACTGCCAGCAACCGCCGTTAAGGTATAGCTACCTAGCGACAGGTTGGAAAAGTTAAATTTACCACTGCTATCAGCCTGATGAATGTAATATTGATAGTTATTTATAGTCCGTTTGATCTGGGCATTGGCCCACGGAGTACCGTCCCTATGGTAAATAGTTCCCTGAATTGCGCCAACCGCCAGTGCTTTAAGTGGTACGAACAGTGAGATGTTTGCTGTGTCCCCTGCGGCAAGAATTGTCACCGTACCTGAAGCTACGGTACGATTGAAATCACGCGGATCGATGATCTCTATACCCACATTGCCGATTGGCACATCGTCTAGACTAAATCCGCCGTTTGCATCAGTGAGAAGCACACGGGACTGCCCTTGACTCGGCTTGGCAACAACATATAGACCGTCCGCTGATTTGCTGTCATCTCGCTTGACCAAGCCGCTAACACTACCGGTTCCACGCATGATGACATTAAGCGTAATGGTCTGACCGTCAAAGGAGATAGTTCCTCCTGATTCGCTCTGTTCTCCGTTATTATCATCGCGAGCCTTAACTGTAATAATCCCTGCATAGACCCCGCTGAAGCTAAAAGCACCATCAGCAGCAGTGCGCATCCAGGTGCGGTAATTAGGAGCCTCAACAATCACAATAGCGCCAGAACGAGGCGTATGTCCGTCAGATCCAAGAACAGTACCGATTACAGTACCGCGAGGGATGCCGGAGACCTTCCGAACCGTTACGTTCTGGGTAACAGCGGAACCATCCTCTGGGAGGGTTCCCATTGTGCTCCCTTCGGAAAAGGTTGCCGGGCTGACCACCTTCAAGCTGTAGGCACCGACCATCAGATTGCTAAAGGAAAATGCTCCAGAAGCATCCGTGACCTTTGTTAGCCCGCGATTATCGGCCAGTGTGATAACTTGGACCGTTGCACCACCCACAGGATTGCCGGCTTCATTCAGCACCACCCCGGAAAGACTCCCCTTTGCCTTCATGAAAATGTCCAGCGTCAACCTCTGACCATGGAACATAACCCCAGTCGTCAGGCTCCCTGTTTCGCTTGTGAGTGGATTAATCACTTCCAGCTGGAACGCCCCGGCAGGGTCGTCGTTCTGCAGTACATATTCGAGGCGATAGCTGCCATCCGCATTACCCTGCTTCTCGGTAAAAAGCGCATAGCGCGGTTCCAGAATTTTGGTAATTGGATCGGGATACCAGATGAGTTGATATAGCCTAACCGTGGCATTAGGCACCGGTTCACCACGGGCAGTACGAACCTTGCCGGTTACCACTGCCGCCGGACCTGAAGCTGTGATGCGGATCGGAAGGGTTTCGACGGGGGATAGCATTTTGCCCGACTGATCTGTCAAGCCATGCACAGCCAGGTTTCGACCAAAGAAGGGCCCAATGCCGTCACGCAACAGCAGGAACGCCATGCGGGCTCCCGGCTGAAGTGTTACCTGTTTAACAAGGTTTTCATCTACGTCGTAATTTGCGGGGTTTTGGGCACTCTCTTGAGTAACTCGTTCCGAGAAGAGAACTGCCACATTGCGACCATGCTTATCGCCACCAGGACCAAAACCGGGAGTAAGTTGGGTTGCTGCAACGATACGTGGGGCACGGTCAGCAATCTGTAACATAGATGAGGGCTCAACTGTCCGCTCAACCACACCATCACCGTTATCGTCCAGCATAAGCGCCATGACGCCGGAACCAGGCTTGATGATCACGCTCCCAGTGGCTCCTGTTACAAGGTTTACCCCTCTGAAGGCGTACTGCGTCAGGACGCCGTCGGCATCAGGTTGCACGATGCCCAGATCGAACGTGCCGTTCGCATCGGCAGCTAACTCTAGAGTATATGTAGGTGATTCGAGACGACTAACGAGCAGGAGGTTTGTTCTGCCAAAACTGCTATCACCCATGACAATCGCATCGGCATAGGGAACTGCGCGGTAGTTCTGTGTAGCATCGAGCGCGCCACTTCGGTTGCCAACCGCATCTGTTAACTGCATACGTAACGGCGCACTACTACTGACGATTGAAATATGACCGGGACGATATGAAACCTTATCCGCCAGGTCAGCCTGAAATTGAATTACTCCAGCAGAATCAATTCCGGTCTTAAACAGTGCGCCCAGAGCTCTGTTTAGTTCAAGCCCCATACTGGAAGAGCGACGCAGACTGTCAAAACCGATGTTGTAAGAATCGGAACCGAAAAAATCAAAGGTCAGGTCTTCAAGCGCCTTTACCTGACTGTCACCAATCTGTATTCGCAGACCGGCCTCAGACAAATCGTATGCCCTGGAAGTTACCGTTTGTTTGGCAATGGGAAGTACTGTGGCTGGCAGTGCTCCGGATGGGGCAGTTGCCACACTCCATGCCTGGCCGAGCAATCCCACAGCAGACGTGACCAGATCAGGCGAAAGGTTACCGGTATATGGAAGGATCAAACTATCTGGAGAGAGTGGAATATTGTTCTCCCCTACCCCCGCCTTGAGAATGAAGCGCCCATGAATTTCCTTGGACTCAAAGGCGGTAGCCGTCACCTTACCGGTACGTTGTGATCTCAGCCGGAATTTGATAGTTGCAGCAGAGCCTGATAGAATGGTATCGATAGATTTGCTATCCACTTCCCCGGCAACAAAGGTCGCACCTGACAAGGCCCTTGGATCAAGCCCAACCGTGACTAGGTTTGCTATGCTCTTGCCTGTATTGGTTACGGTAATGAATAGATCGTATTCTTCACCGACCCGCACGGTATCGGGGTGCCCCAAGGTAATAGCAAAATCAGGGTTACGCACAAGCACAGCGCCGCTTGCGCGACCCTTAAGAGTAACCGGGCCAATAGGGAGACCCTCAAGAGTGGCTGTAATGAGAAAGTCAACCTTGTGCGTTCCCTCTTTTAGACCCTCAATGGTAAAGTCAGCTTGTCCTGACTCCCCCGGTTGCATGATCGCCAAATCATCTGAAGTCCCGACTTTACCATCCGGCCCAACGTTCATTACCTCCATGGTTCTGGGGAAATAGCCATTGACGCCCTTAGCCATACGAAGAGGATCGTCCCCCGGGACACTATCAGTGCCAGGCGTCAGATCCTCGCCAACCGGAAAGCTGACAACGGTCGTCACATCTCGAATTGTCAGACCTGACTGCAAAGGGGCACCATTGGTTACCAAAGCTACTGCGCTGAAGTATTGATGCAAAAAACCAATATTGCCGGGTATGACAACAACTCCAGGAATGGGTGGCAACTGTATATTGTCTTGTTTCTCTCCTTCTTCAACCTCCATCATGAACGGTTTGACTTCAAGGTTCTGCGGGATAGCAGTCTGGGGGACTTCCGGCGGAATAGTTATCGTAGCAGGCTGAGTAAGCGCGATGGATGAAGGCGCTTCGAGTACTGGAATTTCCTGCACTTTCTGGCTGGTGGGGATTATTACCGGAAGAGTCAACGGCACTTGGCCGCTACTGGTAGCGATGCCTGCGGTGAACTCATATGCGGTAAAGTTGGATTTATCAAAAGCTACACCGCGGTCTTTCAACTCCTCTACCGTCAACTGTCGAGTGGTAACACTGGTTATCAAGGGATCAGGTATAGACTCAATGGCAACAAGTTGCGGTACAGATCCAAAGAGCGTTTCGCCATCACCGTTAACCAGTCGAATATTCGCCAGCGTATAGCGCCCAGTTAGAGCCAGAGTCGGAAGATCAAAAGCGGTTCCAGCTTTTGTAACAAGGGCAAGAGGGGTCTGAAAAGCTGGCCCAGAGAGTTCGGCCCGCACGGTGTAATCTTTTGGCAATTGAGCCACCAGATCCGATAGATTGAAACCAGCTGCCTCGAAGGAAGCATTGACCTTGCTGGCTATTCCTTTAGGAACCGCTTGATAATCTGGCGAAGCCTTAAGTCCAAGGCCAACGATGTTAAAGTCGAAGCTGGTAAGAACCGTTTGAGCTACCACCGGTTCTGCAAAAGTAACGATAGTTGTTGTCAGAATGAATGCTGCCTTAATTAGCACGCTAACAATAGATTTCATGGGTATCCCTGTCTGGATGTAGAATAAACTTAAAGGCCGATAATCGAGTTTTGGTCTAACTGAATATTACCGATGCTTGGCAAATACTTCATCAGACACAAGTTACGAATTCTCGGCGCCATTCTGCACGGACAGAGCCAAAACAAAATTACAAATCCGTCTCTTTCAGATGTCAATAGAACCCGCTTAATTCTTGCCTTGGCGCTAACTCGTCTTTTATATGAAAGCAACTTCTTGACACGTGACAAACCTTCTATATGTAAAGCTATTTTTCATGTCCCTATAAAATGGCGCATAACATACTGTAATCACCGTATTTAATTGAACTGTCAAAGAACTTTACATGTAAAGAAAGTTTTCAGACGAAATTCCGATTAAAAATGTAAAAGAGGGAAATTGCTGTAGAAGAGATTTTCTTAATGAGCTTGAATATAAGGTTTTTGGTAAAATCTAGTTGTTAATGATTCAAGATACGTTTGTTTTAATTATTTGCAATAATATTGATAAAGCAATCCTAAAGTTCATTTCTCTGGGATTGTTAAATGTTGGCACACTGAATCATCTGAAACTCTCGAATAACGAAATTTTCTTATACTGATTCGTACCTTACAATTGCAAAAGTTCATTTAAACAATTGCAGGAACTAATGTTTCTTGGAGCATCCACCTCTGAAAATTTATTTTAGCCTGTCATACCGTCAAACCATCAGACGGTATGACAGTATGACTAGAAACAACATGATATTGATTCCACGTAATCCTGCAATCGCGAGTAAGCCAACTCGCAGCAAGCTACAAGGAATATGACACATGGAAATTTAACAGGACTTGGAGTGATAAAGGCGCCCTGCAGCAGCAGATTTCTACTAGAATATTGACATATTCCCGGGGTTAAAACGCATGGGATTCTGGGTTCAAGAGTAACTGCCAGAAATCTATCTGGTCTTACATTGCCTATTCAAAGAGTTGTGACATCGACTCTTTGAATATTGATTGCAGCATTTAGATCACGGTCATGGGTAGCTCCCGATCACATGTCCAATGCCCGCCTCTTAAGGTGATTTTGTAATTGATGGTTCTGCATACGCTGCATGTCTTGGTGCTTGAAAACCATTTGTCAACCTTGACTATTGACCAACCAGTCTTAGTGGCCTGATGTTCCAAAATCAAGACAAACGATCCGAATCCAAGATCAGATACTTTTCTGCCCACATTGTTTTGATACCTTTGAGAACCAAATCTTCAAATGCAATGGCATTGTGAGTCCGTACAAGGGCAGCGGCAGTCTGAAAGCAAAGTCTTTGCGTTTGCTGGGAATCTTGCGGTAAGTCTTACGTGCCTGTGGATGGAACTGAGTGAGTCAATTTTGGTATAGATTTGCCCTTTAGCCTCTTCTCACTCTCCCAAAAAAACGTCACGGAGAGCATGTTCAAGAGCCATTCCCCCTTCTTCTTTTGCAAACTCATTAATTTGATTAAATAGTTTTTGATATTCTTCGCTTTGAGGGTTGGCAAGTATTTGTTGAAATTTTTGTTCAATTTCAGCTGCCGCAAGACGCTCTTTTGCATATCTCTCCTGTGCAAGTTCTTTCTCAAGTGCATCTGCTCGTATTTCCAGTGGCGACTTATAGTTAACGGGTCTTGGGAAGCAACCTCCCGTCTGCCGGAGATGCCCAAAAAACCAGCTAACAGTATCCTTTTTTACCTCGCTACGTCGTCCGTTCACCTCTAAATCATATCTTGCCCAATCTAGTTGCTGACGCATTAGATCGGGGGGCGTTTCAAATTGAACACACCATTTTTGTGCTTGTCCTTCTCCAAGTCCTTCCTCTTCCCAGTAGGCTCCAATTGCTCCAGTTAAAATGAAACCATCATACGGTCTGATGGTTTCATTTGTTGAAGTCGCGTTAGGCAAGATATTTGATTGACTAGTAGCATTTTGATCTGACTGTTTGACGGTCTGATGGCTATGAGTAGTAGTAGATTTTAAGTCTTCATAAAACTTACTACTACTATGTGTGGTTTGACAGTCAACCTGTCTGACTACAGTGCTGTTTGACGGTCTGACGGTCTGATGTACTGTCTGATGGTGCTTGTAGTTTTCCTGGCTTAATCCCCCAGCCGTAATAAAGTGATCACACAAAGACTTGTTTAATACGAATGAGAAACCTTGAAATGCGGCATTTTTAACAATAACAGGTTTATGCATGAATCCTTTAACAACGAGCCTTGAGATAGCTTCTCTTACGGAAGGCACACTGATATTTGTTTGTTCAGATATTGCCCTGTAGTTGGTGATCCCAACTGTATTGTCTATTAGAGCCTCCAATATGCATGCCTGATTGTATGCTAAATTTAGTACTTCTAGCGGGATAAACATTATGGGGGTCTGATAGTGGGTCTGATGTTCTGCTGCTGAACGAAGTTGTAATCCCACCATCCGACTGTCCGACTGTCCGACTGCCTGACCATGCGACGGTCGAATAGTGTTACGGTCGGATGGTGCCTCAGTAATACTGTGTGACTGTGCGACTGTTCTGCGGTCAGACGGTTCCACCGTATGACCGTCTGATGGTATCGGGGGGCTGTGAGCGATAGTGCTCAGCTGAGACCTTTGTGTCTTCCTGAAATTAAATTTGTTACTATTAGTAGCAGGTATGCGAGATTTAACGGGCGAGGGAGCGGCTAAAACAGTTTCAGAATTGTGATTATCAGTAGTTAAAGAATCAGAACGATCTGAAGCAATAACAGGAACATCAGAAAACCCACGTGCAATTTTCTCAGCGGTTTCGACGTGGGCACCCTTGTTAAGGGAAGCTCTTAGGCTATCAGCAAGAGACGGCCTAGCCATTGATCAAGCTCGGCTGTTGGTTGTCATCAGAAATCAATGCAATCAATTCATCTGCAAGAGCTCGGTAGCGTTTGGAACCAGAACTCTGGGGGTCATACTTTAAACAGGTTGTTCGCTGAAGTTCAGCCTGTTTAATGGAGTCGTTTGTGGGAATCGTTGTGTCAAAGGTATTGTTGGGGTAAAGCTCTTTGACTTTTTCAATAATAACCTTTGAAGATGATGTGCGCATATCAACCTTATTTACTAAGGTTTTCAGAAAGCGTAATTCCTTGTTGATTTTTGTGGCTCGAATACTTTCAATGGCAGTGTATATGGAAGCCAGTCCGTCGAGAGAAAATCTGCTGCCAGCTTCAATCGGGACTATAATCCCATCGGCACAAGACATAGCCTGAATAACCCATAAGCCCAGAGATGGAGGGCAATCGATAATGGTAATGTCATAATGTTCAACAGCGTATTCTCTTGCAATATTTTTTAGCAGAGCATAGCTTCTGGTAGTGTTCTGGTAAAGATCTGCTTCAATTTGGGAAGTGATCTGGGCATTAGGAACAATATCAACTCCAAACGGGGTAGGGTAGATACACTTATTTATTGGTATGTCTTCTGTAAACGCCTCAAAGAGAGTGTTTTCAGGAGACGTGTCACCAAGAAGCAGTGATGTGGCGTTGCACTGCGGGTCATTGTCTATGAGCAGAACTCGTTTGCCTCTATTAGCTAGAGCTGCAGCTAAATTTACGCTGGAAACCGTCTTGCCAACCCCTCCTTTGTTATTAACCATTGCAATGATCATACAATACCTCCAAATAAGTTATGATGT
>CAJBRY010000715.1 GCA_903958085.1 uncultured Geobacteraceae bacterium | reverse complement strand
TGATTTTTGGTTCGTTCATGCGGTTTTCACTTATTATTGAAGTTCTTGTCCAATATATATATATATCAGTTACGTGTCAAGTAAATAATGAAAGAAAGTGAAATTATTTTTTGCGATATGAATACATCCGTAAACACATTCAATTGCAACGACTTACAACAATTGAGATATTATGGGATGAGTAAAATTCCTCTAAAAATCTTTTGGTCGTTGTGGAAAGAATTAGCGTCTCGTGAGCACAAAACAGACTTTGGGTTAGGTAAATCAGTCGGCGTTAGTAGCGGGACGGTTGCGCAATGGAAATCAAAAAAAGTTGTCGGCGTATTACCGGACGTTCTTTCTTTAATCGAAAAAAATCTTGGCTATAAAATTAGGCTGTCGGAAAATAGTGAGTGGCAAATAACGAAACTTGGCGAGACAATTACGGAGCCAATTAAAACCGAACGGCTGTCTGGGGAGAATACAGAGAAATCACTAAAAGAGAATGAAGTAATGCGCATGTTGCATCTTCTCGAAATACGCGGTGTCGACGATGTGTTGAAACTCGACAGGTTGCTTAGGCGATACGACCGATGGGAAACAATGTTGCAAGAAGTGTCAGATGAATCTCTGGGGGTTCAGCGGACGAAAAAATTGAGCGAAGAAAAATAAAGCCATAGTTATTTTTGTGATATCTGAGTCCTGAATAAATATACAACTTTACGAATAATCATACAATTAGGTGCTAGCAAAACTGCCAACAACCATGATGAGAATCGGGGAGAAAAGAGAGAAAAGTATTAATGAAGTCGAGGAAGAAAATCCTTAGGAGCTAGCGCCCGAAAGGCATTAAGGGTTCGAGTCCCTTCCTCGGCACAAACGTTAAATCCCTCCAATAGATACAGGGTCATCAGTGACGGCATCCGTTTTTTTGTCCAATTTGCGTCCATTACTGACGGCGCTTGTTGAATAGGTTTTCCCTTTATTGTTAAAAATCCTTGTAGCTTTCCATCGTTAATCTGTTGACCACCGGTTTTTCAATTCAAAGAGATGCAAATCAAAATACTGCGCGGAATCCTTATGAAGGCCTTGTTGAACAGGAATTTGCGAAATTATTAACAATATTTCTTAAAAATATTGAGATTCTCCGAACGGCAAAGGTATTTTAATCCTCTGGTTGAGCGGTACAAGTGGAATGGAAGCGGACTGAGGGGATGATGGGAACCGATGCGAAGGCTATTTTCTGCGCTCGGCTACGAGCATTTTTACACTGCAGCAACAGAGGTATATGTCTTTTCTCCCTGTTTTATTGTCTGCGTTCTTATTGTATCAAGGAACTTCATGGAAATGTTATACGTTATTGCAAATTCTTTAAGGTGATCAACGCTGAATTCTCTCTCCCCTTTTTTTGTGCTGCTGCATTTTAACTTTCCGGAATCGACCCACCGTTCTATCGATGACGAACTTACACCCAATAACGCCGCTATTTCCTGCGTTGAATAATAACGAATTTCTTTATCCATGGAATGTTCTTTTCCCCTGCATCTATCATCAAACGGTTCACTGGTAACAATATTTATTACACCATTATCGCCATAATCCATCGAACAATAAAGACTCATTAGGGAATTCTAATTTTTCGCGAACGATTCTAATGTCCGGCCCAAATTGATGCCTTCCTCTGATACTTCAATGGAAACAGTTAGAGAAAACTGCTACAGGACCAATCTCTTTCATTTACCC
>CAJBRY010000714.1 GCA_903958085.1 uncultured Geobacteraceae bacterium | reverse complement strand
TGACATTGAAATTGGCGAACCTGCAAGTGGTGCGGTTGTCAGCGATGCCGATGTAGCCTATACCGACCATATTTCATCTGACGTTGCCGAAATTGTTTCAGATCAGCCTGAGCTGGTTGCGATGAACACCGTCCAGCTTATTTCTGATAGCGCTGTTCTGGCTGAGGAAAATGTCACAGGTGGGGGCGGAATTCCATGGATGTGGGTTGGTGCTGCTGCTGTTGCGGGCGGTGGACTTGGTGTTGCGCTTGGCTCTAACCAAGGAGGAAATGATGCTGCGCCTGCTGCCGGTACACCTGTTGACTCCACCGTGCATGTAGTGGTGGAAAGGGATGGAGCTTATATTGACACAAACGCTGACGATATAGGTGAAATTGCGGTCACAGGCTTTCAGGAGGGGGGTAATGCCTGGCTTGCCGACCCGGATCATCCTGTTGTGGTTCATTTTAATGACCTTCCGCTGGAAGCCATCAACTTGACCGGTTTTGGTGAAGACGACAAAATTCAGTTTGATATGACTGCTTTGCACGACAACATGGTATTAGTTGAATCATCAGGGAGCTTGAGCAGATATTTGGAGATAAATAGCACCCCTGTTAACAGGCAGGTCGTATTTGGCATATCAAACCAAGAGCCTAAAACCGGTGTAGATTTTACACTGATCCAGCATCAACATCCAGCTAGCAGAACATTTTATGATTTTTCTGAAAATTCATACACAGGAAAACATTATTTTTTGAGTGCTTCCTATATAAGTAGTGTGGCTTTTGGAGGTTCAGGTGGTTCCAACAGCACTGCAATAATTGCTTACTGGGACGATACTGGTAATGCTCTTAATGTTCAAAGTAACATTTTACCAAACTTTACCGGTAGCAATACTGACAGAATAGTCGGCAACCTGAACGCCGGCACGGAAGGTGGCCTGGTTGAGTTTGTTAATTTCCCTGAACAGGATCATGTCTATGTCATAGTAAACGATAGTGCTAATGCCTACATTGATCAAGACGGCAACGGAATACTGAACTCGTGCGATTATATTGGTGGATGCTGCAGTAGTTATGAGTCAGCTAACTTTGCTTCAGGCGGTAATGCCTATTTGGCAGAAAATGCGGTTACTATCCATTTCCATGATTACACAGATGGTACAACATATTTTGATCTCTCAGGATTTACAGCAAACGACCGTATTGAAGTTGATATGGACGCAATTTTTGGTAAAGACCCTTCTATTTTAAGAACAAGCCAGACTACTGCACAGACGACAACAAGCAGCGGAAGTGACTTCAGATATGCCAGCACAGTTGATATTGAAGGCAAAGCTCCTTACAGTTCTGCCTCTGCTTTTGTCTCTAGCCCTGCAACAAAAATTCTTGTAGGACAGCAGGTTGCGCCGCATGGCGTAAGGACTAGTAACACTATTGCACATTTTCATAATGGATATAGCCCTGTATCGCATGGCAATGTAGATTTTGTCTATAGTTCAAGCCCAATAACTATTGACGGTTGAGCCTCTTGAAGAATTTTTGTTAATCGACTCCCCCTCCCTCGCCTGAGGGGAGGGGACTTTTTGGAATCAGCTCCTTTCCTTTATGAAACAATTACCTGCACAAACAATAAACTCACAGAAAGTTACATCCCTTCACGCGGCTTTTGCCCGTGGCGAATACCGCTCTGTTGTTGATTCGGCGCAAAACTGGTGCGAACTGGAGCCTTCTGCCGGTGCCGCATGGCATCTGCGTGGCGCTGCGCTGCTTGCGCTTAACGAAGCGGAAGAGGCTCGCGCCTGTCTGGAAACGGCATCCACTATGCTCCCTTTCAGCGCGGATGTATGGGATCATCTCTGCGGTGCGTTGACGCTCTGCGGTGAATATAATGCAGCTGAAGAGTGCTGCCGCAAGAGCCTGAAACTTCAGCCCAAGCGCCTTTCGGCTCTGCTGAACGGAGCCAAGAACGCGCGTGACCGCGGCGACGACACTCAGGTCCTGACTTATGCCGACAGAATGATTGTCCTTGGAGATGCAGGACGGCTTGCCGGACTGCGTCATCGCGCCGATGCTTTGCGCCGCCTTGGTCGCAGGGAGGAATCGCTGGAAGCGTGCCGTAAACTCCGCCTTCTGCAGCCGGATGAAAAAGATCTGCTGCTTGCGATGGCTCGTATGCTGACTGATCTGAATCGTTATACTGAAGTGATTTCGGTCTGCGATGATCTGCAGAAAATGGATCCTGAAAATCTTTCCTGTCTGTCGCTTCATGCCCGTGCATTGCAGTCAACCGGGCGCCTTGAGGAGGCAATTTCCCGGCTGGAGGCTGCATTGCCGCTGGCGGAATCAACCGGCGATACCGGAGTGTTTTCCGCCCTTGCATTCAATTATCAGTATCTTCCTGAAAGGACTGTTGCAGATAATCTGGCGCATGCCCGGCGTTTCGGAGCGGCAGCACGCGCATTGGCAGAACCATATTCAAGCTGGGACAATGCTCCTGATCCTGACCGCGTCTTGCGACTTGGCCTGGTAACTGGTGATCTGCGACAGCATCCGGTCGGATATTTTCTATTGGATGTTCTGGCTGCGCTTCAGAATTCATCAATTGAAGTCACGGTGTATGACACTCTTAACAGACCGGATCCGCTTACAGAAAAAATACGTCCGACGGTCAAACAGTGGAGAATCGCCTCCGGCCTTGATGATACGGCTCTGGCGGAGTTAATCCGTAGCGACGGTATAGATATCGCTGCTGATCTTGCCGGACACTCTGCAACCAACCGCCTTGTGATGCTGGCTCGCAAACCGGCGCCGGTACAGTTTACATGGGCTGGCTATCTCGCTACTACCGGCACACCCGGAATCGATTATGTCCTGGCTGACCCTTACTGCATTCCTCCTGAAGGAGAAGCAGAGTTCAGCGAAACAGTCTGGCGGATGCCGGAATCAACCTACTGTTTCTCTATTCCAGAAGTGGAACTTCCAACCGTATCGCCCCCGGTTCTGAAAAACGGCTATATAACTTTCGGTTCATGTAATAATCCGGATAAGTTTAATGATCGCGTGCTGGCGCTCTGGGGGAGGGTTCTGGAGAGTGTGCCTAACTCGCGCCTGCTTGTGAAGGGTCGTCAGTGGAGGGAACCTTCTTTCGTTTCACGGATGCACGAGCGGATGGCAGCGGTCGGACTTGACCCGAAGCGGGTTGATATGGAGATGCAGACACCGCGTAAGCTGCATCTGCAGTTTTACAACTGGACTGATATTACTCTTGATCCATTCCCATACAGTGGTGGAACTACAACAGCAGAGGCGCTCTGGTCAGGGGCACCGGTACTGGCAATGAAGGGTGACCGTATGGAGTGGCGCATGGCGGAGAGTTTTCTCACAGTGACCGGTCTGCGGGACTGGCTGGCTAATGATGCAGATGACTTTGTCGCTCTTGCAGTAGCCAAAGCGGCTGACGTTGAGGGATTGGTGCGGTTGCGAAAGGTGCAGCGCGAACAGGTGCTGGCTTCGCTGCTGTTTGATGCGCCAAGATTTACCGGCCATTTTGAGACAGCTTTGCGTGGAATGTGGAAATTGTGGTGTGAAAAGTCACTCTGCACTCAACCTTGAGGAGAGTGGGGAGTTGCAAATCGCAATTTAATTATTGAAATATCCCCAAAATTAAGTATATATAACAACACGATTTTCTGAATAAACAGGAGGATTTATTATATTATGGCCTTAAAACAATTCACCGAAAAGATTGTGGTTTCCGACAAACTGACTGCCGCCAACTTTGCACCAGCGAAGGGCGCACCTGTTTCGGAGCTGATCATCACAGATCATCTGCCGGTTGATATGCTGCTTGATGCAGTCGTCACTTCCGATGCCGTTGCTTCTGATCTTGCCGCAGTTGATCAACCGCTTTTGATGGCGAAGGCCGATATTGAACCATCCCCTGTTAGCGAATATTCCGCTGCTGTTATAAGTGATGCCGACTTTGCCTATACTGATCACATTACGTCCGACGTTGCTACGTTCGAATCGGATCAGCCTGAACTGGTTGCAATGAACGTTGCGGAACATATTGCAGACAACGCTATCCTGGCGGCAGAAACCGGTGGTGGTATGCCATGGGGGTGGATCGGTGCGGGAGCAGTAGCCGGCGGTGTAGGCGGTTATCTTCTTTCCGTCGGGCATGGCGATGATGCACCTGCTGCAACGGTTCCGGAAGATGAAGTTCGGGTGATAGTTACTGGCGAGGGTGCATTTATTGACGTAAATAACGATGGAATATTGGACGATAGCGACTTGGGTTCAGACGGGTATATTCCAGCGGACTTTTCAGCAGGAGAGAATGCCGGCCTGGCCGACCATGCGGTAACTATTCATTTCCATGAAGCGCCAATTACTGATACGAGTCCCTTTAAAGCGGCATTTGGTGTGGCACCTGCCTCCGGACTTCTCGATTTTACGGGTTTTTCCGTTAATGACATGATTGAAATTGACGTCAATGCCTATTACTCTCGATGGGGCCATAGAACTGATATTTCTGTTGCCGAGCAGAATGCCATTGATACAGTTGCTAAATTGTATACCACATCAAAGCTATTAAATATAATTGTTGCAACAAGTCATTCCTGGGAAACAAGTCCAGATAATACTAAAGTCTTTCCATGGATTGTGGCAGCAGGAGGCGTGAAAGGCAACAACGGAATAGGAATCGGATTGGCTTCTTTAACGGACTCTTTGAATGAATATACCGTGCTTGCTGAACCTGAATTGGTAGCATTATTTCCTAATGGTTCATACAATCCTGTTGCTGAGGGAAAAGTTGAGTTTGTTTTCTTGCACCCAATGGGCTGAATTTTAATTCTATTGTCTTAGTTGATTAGCATCCCTGTCGGCCATGTTGCCGGCGGGGTTTCGTTTGATGGAGTCAAATATTTATTGCAAAATCAGATAATTAAGTATACATAACAACGCAATATTATGAACAGCAGGGGGAGTATTCTATTATGTCCTTAAAACAATTCACTGAAAAGATTGTGGTTTCCGACAAACTGACAGCCGGTAACTTCGCACCAGCGAAGGGCGCACCTGTTTCGGAACTGATCATTAAGGATCATCTGCCGGATGAATTGCCGCTTGATTCAACTGTAGATTCTGATGCCGTTGCTTCTGATGCTGCCGCAGTTGATCAACCGTTGCTGATGGCGAAAGCTGATATTGAATTATCACCTGTTAGTGAATATTCCGGCGCTGTTGCAAGCGATGCCGATTTTACTTATGCCGATCATATCACTTCCGAAGTTGCTGAGTTTGCAGCAGATCAACCGGAACTGCTTGCGATGAACACCGTCCAGCATATTGTCGACAGCACAGTTCTACCAACAGAAACCGGCGGCGGAATATCTTGGGGATGGATCGGTGCCGGAGCCGTTGCCGGTGGTGTAGGCGGTTATCTGCTTGCTCTTGAACATGGTGATTCTGCGGGGCCGGTTGCGGCTGCTGCTGAAACAGTACATGTTGTTGTGGAGAAGGAAGGAGCATTTATAGATACGGCAAACTATGGTGTAAGGGATGCCGGTGAGGATACCATTGCCGACTTTGGTGTTGGAGGAAATGCTGACCTGGAAGGCAAAGCGGTTTTTGTCCATTTTAATGATGTAATTGATAGCGACCCCAAAAAAGCGGTATTTGGCTCCGCTCAAGGACCGCTTGATTTTGCCGGATTCGGCTCAGACGACAAAGTTGAAATCGACGTTTCAGGCTTTTTGCACAACGTATGGGAATCTACCCATGGACTACGTTTTTTTACCGATCTTGAAGCCGAATTTCATGTAGATGGAGGGCAATCCTTACCAGCGACGCAATGGGAACGCATCTTTCCCACTTTGGACATGAGACACTATAGCGCTGACACTTCCTGGCAGTGGGGTTTTATTACTACATCCGGCCCTGTAATTTCTGTTTCCCGCATTACAGGCGATGGCAGTTCTTACGGAAATTCAATGTCCTTTTTCCGCGTAGGCCAATTTAAAGATGATTATTTAATAGCTTTTGGTTCAGAGTCTGCTCCCACTCATCCCCTGGCAAGCAACCTCTCCGGTTATGTACTTGCTGAAAATCAGGTCGATTTTGTCAATCTTCCGGTTATCGTTGGCATAAATCAGAACGGCGCCTGGTATGATGTTAACGACAACGGTATTCGTGATGCTGGTGAGCTTACCGGCATTACTGATGTTGATGCGACAAACAACACCGTGGTCTTCCACGTATACGACGTACCTATGGATGCAGTGGAAGAAGTGCCTGCTCCGATTGATGTAAAAGGCTTCGGCCTTGATGACAGGATTTTGATTGATGCGGACACCTTGCATTATAACGGTTTTGCAGATTTTGATCTGTTCACAAACGCAGTAGCCAGTCGCATTCGAAATAGTACTCCGGCATTTACAGGTCATAGTTGCAGCACATTGTCCAACTCCTTTAATTCAGGCGATTCTGCTCATTGGGCTGGTGTATCTCTTAAATATAATACAGATACTAATATTAATACCGGCAGCGTTAATTTAATTTCACGTAATCTGGATGGCAATTCAACAATACTTAACATTAATTCATTCAGCAGCAAATTTTTCGATGGCTCAAATAGATTCCGTGAGGTGGTGGACTTTGTAAATCCGGTTCAGCCACATGTCGAATAAAATACTATAAGTCTTTGTCAAAACAAATCCCTGCCGGTCACGTTGCTGGCGGGGGTTTGTTATTCCATATTGCGTTCAATATGCCACCATTAGACCTGCCAGGTTTCAGAAACCTGGCAGGTCGGCCAGAAAAATAAGTGTCATCTTGATTGCAATTTATAATATTTGATCTATACGGATAAAATCTCTACTTTTTCCTCGCTTTAACCGGTACCGGAAGTTTAAGAAGTTGCAGAACCTGAATCATATCATCCCAGACACTCCAGAATGAGTCGGAATTGCCACCAGTGCGAAGCAGATATGATGGGTGGTAGGTCGGCATTAGCGGAATACCGTGGAAATCGTGAAACTTGCTTCGCAGCTTGGAAATGGGCACCTTGGTCTGAAGCAGCGCCTGAGCAGCAGATGTGCCAAGCGCCACTATCACCTCCGGCTTGACAGAGGCAAGCTGCCGCAGCAGAAAAGGTGAACAGGCAGCGACTTCATCACTTTCCGGCGGACGGTTCTGAGGCGGACGGCACTTGACTACATTGCAGATATAGACATCTTCCCGTTTCAACTCCATGGCAGCAATAATCCGGTTGAGCATCTTCCCCGCATCACCGACAAAAGGTTCCCCCTGAGCATCCTCATCGGCCCCCGGCCCCTCGCCGACAAATACCAGGCGGGCATCCGGATTGCCGACCCCGAAAACCAGATTTTTCCTAGTCGCTCCAAGCTTGCAACGCTGACATGCACCAAGATTTTTGATTATCTGTTCAAGCATTTCATGCTTTTCAGATGTTATCAGTTGCTTATTATCCACAACACTCTCCAAAACAGGTTCAGATACATTATTAACGGAAACATCCGGAATCCCTGCTTCCATCAGTTCAGGCGGAATACCATCTATCCCGCTCTCCTGAAGATCCTCAAGATAAGCGGAAAGTGAGGCAAACAGTTGTGATTTAGTTGAATGCCGGGAAATTTGTGCGTTCACAATATATGCTCCTGCCGGTAAATATATATGCAACACGTCGAAATGTGGCGTATAATCGTCAGCAATCTACCAGTATGCAGTGTCACTGTCAAAAGAAAGAACCAAATGTTTTTTGTGCTTATATCAATAGCTGCAACTCTGCTCCCGACTGATGTATATGCATGGGGAGGGGGAATTCATCTCCAACTCGGGGCTCAGGTTCTTTCCAATCCCGGAATGATTTCAAATGGTGTGGCGGCGCTGTTGCTGGCGTATCCTCAGGAATTTCTCTATGGTTGCCTCGCCCCTGACATAACCGTCGGCAAAAAATATACCCACTATCTGCTGAACTGTCATCGCTGGGGCATAGGCCGGACTGTCTTGAAAGAGGCTCAATCCGACCGGCAGAGAGCTTGCGCATACGGCTATCTTTGCCATCTGGCAGCGGATACGGTTGCCCACAATTACTATGTCCCATACAAAATACTCCGCTCTTTCGCCACAATAACAATGAAACATACTTATTGGGAGATGCGTTTTGAGGCTTTTGTTGAGAAAGAAGTTTGGGAACTAGCGAGATCCGTATGCAGATCAGATCAGCGTGACAATGACGTGCTGCTGCGTAATGTTTTGACATCCACCATTTTTTCGTTTGGCACCAACAAACGTATTTTCAACTCGATTATG
>CAJBRY010000713.1 GCA_903958085.1 uncultured Geobacteraceae bacterium | reverse complement strand
TTGCAACATTTTTCCGTTCTCAATTAAGAAGATGTTCTTCGATGTTTGCATATTATGGAAAAGGAGAGTTGAATCTGGATTTTGTGTTACTCTCCAAATCTGCTGAAATGGTTTCATTGCTGGAGGATGATATTAAGTACATTCAGCCATCTTGGTCAAAGAGTCGCAACTGTTCAGGCTTAACAGGGAGTGCTGCGTTTATCGGTCTTGTTGAAAATATGTATCCACTTTTGCTTCTCGGGAGCTATTTTAATGCCGGCAAGGGCGCAGCATACGGTTCGGGTAATTATCAAATAGACTTCACTGATGCCAATTTTCTTTGGACAAGAGTCTGACCATAAAGTAGTATGGCGAAATTTAATGGCGTAAAAGGAGCAGTTTAGTGGACAAGCTCATTATAAAAGGTGGAAAAAAACTTAAGGGTGACGTAACCGTCAGCGGTTCCAAGAATGCTTCTCTTCCGATTTTTGTGGCAACAATTCTGGCTCCCGGAGTTAATCAGATCAGCAATGTTCCCTTTCTGCGTGATATTAACACCACGATAAAAGTGCTGGAATCTTTGGGGGCTAAAGTAGTCGGCAACGGCAATATTGTAAAAATTGACACGACTGACATAACCAGTCATGAGGCAACATACGATTTGGTGAAAACGATGCGTGCTTCAGTACTGGTTCTGGGACCTTTGCTTGCACGTTTTGGAAAGGCGCGGGTTTCGCTTCCTGGTGGTTGCGCCATCGGAGCACGACCGATCAACCTCCATCTGAAAGGTTTGCAGGCGCTTGGTGCTGAAATAACACTGGAACATGGTTATGTAGAGGCAAAGTGTAAGCGTCTTAAGGGGGCGCGGATTAACTTTGATGTTTCGACGGTTGGCGGCACCGAACATCTGATGATGGCAGCTGCAACTGCAAAAGGTGAAACCCTGCTGGAAAATGCTGCTCGTGAGCCCGAAATTGTTGATCTGGCACTTTATCTGAATCGTATGGGAGCTAAAATTGAGGGAGCTGGAACAGACACTATCAGAATTCAGGGTGTTTCAGAGCTTTCAGCCGCCAACTACGAGGTCATGCCTGATCGAATTGAGGCCGGCACCTTTATGATCGCTGCTGCGATGACAGGAGGCGACATCCGCATTCATAGGATGAAACTTGAACATCTTGACGCGCTCGCGTTCAAGATGCAAGACGCGGGAGTTGAGATTACCAGTCGCGACGGAGTGGTAAGAGTAAAAGGCCCCAGAAGGGTTAAGAGCGTAAACATTAAAACACGCCCGTACCCCGGTTTTCCGACCGATATGCAGGCGCAGTTCATGGCTATGATGTGTGTGGCTGAAGGTGCGAGCGTAATTTCGGAAAATATCTTTGAAAACCGTTTTATGCATGTTTCTGAGTTACAGCGATTTGGTGCGGATATAACTGTTGAAGGAAATACTGCGACTGTTAAAGGAGTAAAAAAACTTTCCGGTGCTCCGGTTATGGCTACAGATCTGCGAGCTTCGGCATCCCTAATTCTGGCCGGCCTGGCAGCAGAAGGAACTACTGAAGTAACGCGCATCTATCATCTGGATCGCGGTTATGAGTCGATTGAGAAAAAATTTGCAGCATTAGGCGCGGATGTTGTGAGAGCTAAAGAATGAATAACTGGATTACTATAGCAATACCCAAGGGGCGAATTCTTGAAGAATCGGTGGAAATGTTTGGTAAGATCGGCATTGATTGCCGGGAATTACTATCCGATTCCCGCAAGCTTATCTTTGAAAATCAGGAGCAGCTGATACGATATATGATTGTGCGGGCAACAGATGTTCCTACCTACGTTGAATACGGCAGCGCCGACCTTGGCATTGTCGGTAAAGACACTTTGATGGAGCAGTGCAAGGATGTTTATGAACCGCTCGATCTTAAATTCGGTTATTGCCGGATGATGGTAGCAGAACCTGCCAATCTGGCAAAGGTTGACGACCCATCTTGCTGGTCGCATATTAGAATTGCGACTAAGTATCCTCATGTGACGGAAAACTATTTTGCTGCAAAAGGGGTTCAGGTAGAAATAATAAAGCTTTATGGATCAATTGAGCTGGCGCCACTGGTTGGTCTGTCCGATCGTATTGTAGATTTAGTATCAACTGGTGAAACTATGCGACAGAATGGTTTGGTCGAAGTTGAAACAATAGCGGAAATAACCACCCGTCTGATTGTTAATAGAGCCAGCTTAAAAACAAAGAGTGGTAGAATTTCAAAAATTTTACAGGGTCTGGAGCAGTTGCTCCAGTCGAACTGAACGGGTTGAATCATGCTTTTTCTTGATATTAGTGCTTCGGGGTTTTACGAAAAATTTAATGCCATACTTTCCCGCGGTGAAGAGGCCGGGCGTGAAGTGGAGCAGGTGGTAAATGGTATCATTGCGGATGTCCGGTTGCGCGGTGATGCCGCAGTGCTCGAACTTACACGGCGCTTTGACCGATTGGAAGCCACTGAAATGTCTGACCTCGAAGTGTCGTCAGCGGAGATAGATGCTGCATTTTTAAAGGTTGCTCCTGAGGAGATCGCTGCTTTGGAACTTGCTTGCAAAAGAATTGCACGCTTCCATGAAAAACAGAAACAGCAGACATGGATTTCTACTGAAGAGCCTGACATCATGTTGGGGCAGAAGGTTACACCTCTTGCTCGGGTTGGTATCTACGTTCCAGGAGGCAAAGCCAGTTATCCGAGTAGCGTCATTATGAACGCTGTTCCCGCCAAAGTTGCCGGAGTAGGTGAAATTATTATGGTAGCACCTTCACCCGGTGGTGAAATCAGTCCTCACGTGCTTGTTTCAGCAAGGCTTTCCGGTGTTGATAGAATTTTTAGAATTGGCGGAGCGCAGGCAGTTGCAGCTTTAGCATACGGGACTGCAACCATTCCAAAGGTCGATAAAATAACCGGCCCCGGCAATATCTACGTTGCAACCGCAAAAAAACTTGTATTCGGACAGGTTGGTATCGACATGATTGCCGGACCGAGTGAAATTCTGGTAATAAATGATGGTAGCGGAAATCCGTCACACATCGCAGCAGATCTTCTCTCTCAGGCGGAGCATGACGAACTGGCTTCATCAATACTTATAACCACAGACCGTCGCTTTGCTGAAAAAGTGGCTGTAGAAGTTGAGCAGCAGCTGAAAAAGCTTTCCAGGGAAACTATTGCTCGCGCCTCCTGGGAAAAATATGGGGCTATTATTGTGGCGGAGACTCTTGATGAGGTGATTGCGTTTTCAAACCGCATTGCCCCGGAACACCTGGAACTCGCAGTAGCTGATCCATTTGCAATTTTGTCAAAGATCAGCAATGCGGGCGCTATTTTCATGGGGCACTGGACTCCGGAGGCTGCCGGTGACTATCTGGCTGGCCCAAATCACACACTACCTACCGGCGGGACGTCCAGATTTTTCTCACCGCTTTCGGTGGATGATTTTGTAAAAAAATCCTCTATTGTATATTTTTCGCAAAATGGTCTGAATCGACTGGGAAATGATATTGTAAAAATTGCAGAACTGGAAGGGCTTGAAGCTCACGGGCTTTCGGTTAGTATAAGATTGAAAACAGAGTTGTAAAGCTTGATTTCTGCCAGGGGAAGAGCTCTTATCCTCTAAAGACAACGAATATTTTTGCCATAAAAAAGTCGCATACCAATATCATTACTGACGAAAGAACAACCGCCTGTTTGGCGGCAGCCCCAACCCCTTCTGCGCCACCTTTCGTATTAAGTCCAACGTAACAACCGGTTATGGCAATAATGATACCGAATACTGCAGGCTTTGCCACTCCTTCGATTAAGTCCTGAAATACCATGAATTGAGGCAGGCCGCTTATGTACATGACCGGATTGATGCCATAACCGGCGGACATAATGTAGCCTCCAAATACTGAAACAACATCAGTCACGATTGTCAGAAGCGGGAGGGCTATCAGCATGGCTTTCAGGCGTGGAACCACCAGTCGTTTAATTATATCGGTTCCTTCAACCCGCATGGCATCGACCTGTTCAGTTACCACCATCGTTCCTAGCTCAGCCGTAATAGCCGAGCCTACTCGACCAGCGACCATCAGGGCAGCAAGCACCGGCCCCAACTCTTTTATCATCGTTACTGCAACCATCCCTCCGACATAACTTGTTGCAGCGAACGGCTTTAACTGGATTAGTGACTGCAACGCCATAACCATGCCGGAAAATAATCCTGTCAGGCTGCAGATGAAGAGGGATGAAAATCCTAATTTGTCGAACTGCACTGCAAATTCTCTGTAATAGAATGGTCGGCGGAAAATTCGCAGAAATGTGCGTCCTGCCAGTACAAAATAACTTTGCAATTCGTGGAAAAAAGCAAGAAGGACTCTGTCAATTGCAATAAAATTCATGTCAATTTAAAGAGCAGCTGCAAGGGCTTCAGAAGCTTCGCTGACAAAGATGAACTGCAGTTCGTTTCGAACGTTGTCCGGGATATCTTCGAGATCGTTTTGGTTTCGCTCCGGAGCAATGATAGTGTGAACACCAGCCCGATGCGCCGCTAATACTTTTTCCTTTAAACCGCCGATAGCGAGAACTCTGCCGGTCAGGGTTATCTCTCCGGTCATAGCAACATTGCGGCGAGCCGGTTTGCCGGTCAGAAGCGAAACAAGCGCAGTGACCATGGTAACTCCTGCAGAAGGGCCGTCTTTTGGGATTGCTCCTGAAGGTACATGAATGTGAATGGCACGATTTTCAAAGGCTTCCGGAAGAATGCCAAATTCATCGGCATGCGCTTCGATGTAGGATAGCGCGGCTCTGGCAGATTCCTTCATTACGTCCCCCAAAGAGCCGGTTAGTATCAGTTCCGCCTTGCCTGGCATGGAAGTAACCTCGATAAAGAGGATGTCTCCGCCGGTTTCCGTCCAGGCCAGGCCGGTCACTACTCCGATCCGGTCATTTTCAGCTGCGACCTCATTATGAAATTTTTTAGGTCCGAGAAGTTCCGTAACATCATCCGGATTTATGCAACTTCGCATGGACTTCTTCTGTGTAATCTCTTTGGCTACTTTGCGGCATATTGAGGCAATCGTACGCTGCATATTACGAACACCCGCTTCACGGGTATAATCGCTAATGACTTTTTCGAGTGCTTTATCGTTGAATGAAAGGCCACGATCAGTAAGTCCGTTTTCTTCGAGTTCACGCCGAATAATGAAATTTTTTGCTATCTGAAGTTTTTCCTGGCTACTATAACCGGAGAGTCGAATTACTTCCATGCGGTCTTTGAGTGGGCCCGGTATAGGGTCAAGCTGGTTTGCAGTAGTAATGAACATAACTTTTGACAGGTCAAAAGGCACATCGAGATAGTGGTCGTTAAAGGTGAAATTCTGTTCGGGATCGAGAACTTCCAAGAGAGCACTGGCCGGGTCTCCACGGAAGTCATTTCCCAGTTTATCAATTTCATCCAGCATGAAAATTGGATTATTGGCACCGCAACGATAAAGTTCTTTTATGATACGCCCAGGGAGAGCACCGATGTAAGTCCGTCTGTGTCCCCGAATTTCTGCTTCATCCCTTACACCACCTAGAGAAATACGGACAAATTTTCTACCCATAGAACGGGCTATTGACTTGCCCAGTGAGGTTTTCCCAACACCCGGTGGGCCCACGAAACAGAGCACAGGTCCTTTCATATTTTCTTTGAGTGACCGTACTGCCAGAAACTCCAGAATTCGTTCTTTGACTTTGTTCAGGTTGTAATGATCTTCGTTCAGAATCTCCTCTGCCCGTACTATGTCGAGACTGTCCGGAGTACTGATGTTCCATGGCATTCCCGCCAGATAATCGAGATAGGTACGAGATACGTTGTACTCCGGCGATGCCTGGTTAATCCGTTCGAGGCGCTTCAGTTCCTTGTCGGCAATTTTTTTTACGTCTTCCGGAAGACCGGCGTCTTCAATTTTACGTCGCAGTTCATTCATGTCGGCAGAGCGCGGATCCTCATCGCCGAGTTCCTCCTGAATATGCTTCATCTGTTCACGGAGGATATATTCCTTTTGATTCTTGCCTACCCGTTTTGTAACTTCACCTGCAACCTCGTTCTTTATCTGCATCCGCTGAACTTCGATTGTAAGGTGCACGTAGACTTTTTTCAAACGTTCCAGAGGATCTGTAGTCTCAAGCAACTCCTGGAGATTGGTTGGCGGCAGATTTACATAAAGAGCAACCAGATCCGAGAGGCGAGCCGGATTATCAATGTAGTCGATCATTTTCATTACATCGTCAGGGAGTGGCTTGCCGTGTGAAAGGGCTATTTTTAAAAGAGCATTCAAGCTCTGAACCAGGGCTTCAGATACCATATTCTTCTCTGCAAATTCTC
>CAJBRY010000712.1 GCA_903958085.1 uncultured Geobacteraceae bacterium | reverse complement strand
TGGTATCTATCTGCTCCCTACGGCACGAATTATGGAGATTACGCCTGATGTTGCTGTTTCGTTAGAGCGCGATGTTATTCCGTATCTTATTGCGGACGGAATTTTTGGCTATCAATGTAGTGGTGCTTTTATCGATATTGGAATTCCTGAAGAGTACGAGCGTGCCCAAATGTTTTTTTCGAAAAACAAGAAAGGAAAATCATGATTATCAGCAGAACCCCCTACCGCATCTCCTTTTTTGGTGGCGGTACTGATTATCCCGGATGGTATTTGAAGCATGGCGGTGCCGTTCTTGCCACAGCAATTGATAAATACTGTTATATTACATGTCGTTACCTCCCTCCGTTTTTTGAGCACCGGAGCCGAATAGTTTACTCGAAAATAGAAAGCGTCTCGGCTGTTGACGAAATTCAGCACCCTGCCGTACGTGAGACGTTGCGTTTTCTTGATCTTAAACGAGGTATAGAAATCCACCACGATGGTGATCTCCCTGCCCGGAGTGGCATGGGGTCAAGCTCCTCCTTTACGGTTGGTCTATTGCATGCCCTCTATGCTCTGAAAGGGGTCATGCCGAGTAAACATCAGCTGCTTACAGAGAGTCTTCATATTGAACAGAATATGATTAAAGAGACAGTTGGCTCCCAGGATCAGACTCTGGCAGCATACGGTGGTTTTAATCATGTCAATTTTATGCAGAACGGTGACATTTCTGTCCGCCCTGTAATTATGACAGCCGAATCGATGCATTATTTCAATGATCACCTGATGCTCTTTTATACCGGTATCAAGAGAACAGCTGCTGACGTTGCAGACAGTTATGTACCTAACATTCAGGATAAAAAACGCCAAATGCGGATAATGAAGGATCTTGTTGAGGAAGCTATGTTGGTGCTTTCAAAGGGTGATAATTTTAGCGAATTTGGGAGTCTGCTCCATGAGGCCTGGCAGGCCAAACGCTCGCTTAGTCCGCGAGTAAGCAACAGTCAGGTTGATGAAATGTATGAGGCCGCTCTTGGGGCAGGTGCTTTAGGTGGAAAAATCACAGGTGCCGGTGGCGGTGGTTTTATGCTTCTTTTTGTGCCTCCTGAATGTCAGGACAGAGTTCGCGAAACACTGAAATCGCAAATCAATGTCCCGTTCCGGATTGACAATACCGGCAGTCAGATTGTCTACTTCCAGCATGAAGAGGATTATTCAAAACTTGAACATCATCGCAACCAGCAGGTGGTGGGAGATTTCAGAGAGTTGTCCGAAGTTGAGGGGAGTGAATAAAATATGACACAGGATCAGCTTTCAGCAAAAGCTCGCTGGGTATGGAGCGAGACTCTGCGTATGCACCGTCTGGCACCTGAAACCAGAGTCGCCTCATCTTTGTCATGCGTTGAGATATTTACGGCGCTCTACTACGGTGGACTGCTGGAGCATAAAGGCGAAGATCCAAGATGGGAAGGGCGGGATCGCTTGATTGTCAGCAAGGGACATGGCTCAATCAGTCTGTTTCCGATTCTGGCGGATCGCGGCTATTTTGATAAATCAGAACTGGAAAAGGTCTGCCAGGCAGGGTCGTTTCTAGGAGGTATTCCTGATACCATCATCCCTGGTTACGAAACCATCAATGGCTCACTGGGACACGGTATCGGCGTCGCCTGCGGTATGGCGATTGGTCTGAAACTCAAAAGTTCCTCTAATCACATCTTTGTGGTTGCCGGAGACGGTGAGTTTTGCGAGGGTTCAATGTGGGAAGGGGTTATGTTTGCCGCCCATCATCGCCTCGACAATCTGACGGTTATTATCGATAACAACAAGCTTTGCATGCTTGACCGCTGCGAAAAAATCATGACTGTTGAACCATTTGAACGCCGCTTTGAAGCTTTTGGCTGGCAGGCAGAGCGTGTTGACGGACATGACATGTCTTTACTCCATCAGGCGCTGACTCAACTGAAAGGGCGCGGCAGAACAGGTCGTCCCTCCGTGTTGATTGCGGACACGGTCAAAGGCAACGGGGTGCCTGAGTTGGAGCAGGATTCACTCTGCCACATTCGTACATTGACACACGCAGAAATCGATCGCGCTACCGGAGGTGACAAGTGACAACTCCAAAAAACATGACCATGCGTGACGCGTTCATCGGCAAACTCTGTGAGCGGATGGCAACCGATGACAAAATATTTTTTCTTGCCGCAGATCTCGGGGCGCCAGCACTGGACCGGATTCGTTCCGAATTTCCGGATCGTTTTATTAACGTTGGTATCGCTGAACAGAACCTGATCAATGTTTCAGCGGGACTCGCACTGGAAGGTTTTGCTGTATATACGTACGCGATAGCACCATTTATTACCATGCGAGCTTACGAACAGGTAAGAGTTAATCTAGCGGTTTCATCTCAAATCAGGCCTGTAAATGTAACAATGCTCGGACTTGGTGGTGGGGTCAGTTATCAGGTATCTGGTCCTACTCATCACTGTCTTGAAGACTTGGCCATAATGCGTCTTTTACCAAACATGTCAGTTTACTGCCCTGCTGACTGGGTGACAGCGGAGGCCTTGGTAGATCATACCCGTGCCGCTATCGGCCCTAAATATATTAGATTTGACGGTAAGGCTCTACCGTCGCTTTATGCTAATTCTGAATCAGTTGACTTGCAAAAAGGTTTTACCTCTTTGGCAGCCGGAACGGATATCTGTCTCGTAAGCACCGGCTTTATGACTCATCGCGCTTTGAATGCAGCAAGGGAGCGTAAGGATGTTGCGGTGATAGACCTGTTTTCTCTTAAGCCGTGCGACGAGGTTGCTCTTGCTGAAACTCTGGCACCTTATCGCCATGTAATAACAATGGAAGAAGCCTTTATAAACAATGGCGGGCTTGACTCTCTGTTGACAAAGGTTGTCAGAGAACATGAACTTCCTTGTTCTCAGCATCCTATTGGCTTCAATGATAAGTATGTTTTTGAACTTGGAAGCAGAGATCAGCTGCACGCCATAAATGATATGGATGAGCCGGCAGTGATACGTTTGATCGATAAGTTGAGAAAAGGATGACGGAGCGTATTGATGTCGTTTTAATTAACCCAGGCGATCGTAAACAGGTTTATCAAGGACTTGGGACTGAGCTTGCCGCAATCGAACCCCCATTCTGGGTGGCTGTTCTGGCAGCCTATCTGCGTCAGGAGGGTTTTCAAGTTGCCATCATTGATGCGAATGCAGAGAACATAGCACCTGATGAAACAGCGCAGCGGGCGGCGGCCCTGAAACCTTTATTGTCCTGCGTTGTCGTCTACGGGTCACAACCTTCCGCCTCTACCCAGAATATGACAATTGCCGGTGCCATCTGCAGCGCGCTGACTCAACAAAAGGCGGGCAGGGTAGCAATCTCCGGGCTTCACCCTTCGGCGCTTCCTGAACGTACTTTGCGTGAAGAAGCGGTTGATTTTGTCATAGACGGGGAAGGGGCAGACAGTCTCAAAATATTGTTGGAAGAGCTGACTTTATCTCTGCCGGACCTTTCCAGAGTACCTGGCCTTTGGTATCACGATGCAACAACAATCCGTTCCAACCCTCGAGCCAATCTTATCGGTGATCTTGACAGTTATCTTCCGATTGCAGCTTGGGATCTGCTGCCGATGCACCTTTATCGTGCACACAACTGGCACTGTTTTGACGATATCGAACATCGATCTCCTTATGCTGCGATATATACCAGTCTTGGCTGCCCTTTCAACTGCGACTTCTGCTGCATAAATGCCCCATTTGGCAAACCTGGCATCCGGTATCGCTCACCTGAACGGGTAGTGGATGAAATAAATTTGTTGGTAGAAAAGTATGGAGTCCGAAACCTTAAAATAGTCGATGAGCTGTTTGTATTAAAAGAAGAGCATTACATAAAAATTGTCGAAGGGATTATCGCCAATAAGCTCGACCTGAACATCTGGGCTTATGCCAGGGTTGATACGGTCAAACCTGAAAATCTGGCCAGGATGAAACAGGCAGGTATCAACTGGCTGGCTCTAGGGATTGAGTCTGCGAATCCGGATGTGCGCGACGGTTCCAATAAACGGATGCAGTCTCGCGACATTAAGGCACTTGTCAGTATGATTCAGGAAGCCGGAATAAGAATTATCGGCAATTTCATTTTTGGATTACCTGATGATACTTTGGAAACCATGGAAGAAACATTGCAACTGGCGATGGATCTCAACTGCGAATTCATCAATTTCTACTGTGCCATGGCTTACCCAGGCTCCAAACTTTATGATATTGCCATGTCAGAAGGGTGGGAGTTACCGACAGAGTGGCACAATTTTTCACAGCATGGCTATGGTATGTTCCCGCTGCCTACCCGTGCACTTGCCGCGGCAGATGTCGTAAAATTCAGAGATGATGCCTTTCACCGTTACTTTGCCAACCCGCTCTACCTCGATATGGTTGAAAAGAAATTCGGCGTGATTGTAAAAGATCATTTAAAGGAAATGAGCAGTTCCCGGCTTAAGCGAAAACTGTTAGGAGATTGAAAATATGCAAAAAAGAACCATCCCATTCGGCACTATCACAATTACAGAAACAGCCAAACGTCTTATCAACGAGTCGCTTGAAACAAAGCGTATATCCTGCGGAAAACTTGTTCGCGACTTTGAAGACCGTTTCGCTGCGCTGCTTGGGGTTAAAGAAGCCGTTGCTGTTAGTACAGGAACCGATGCTGATATACTTGCTCTGGCGGTACTTCATGATTTCGGAGCTAAACGTGGTGATGAGGTTATAGTGCCGGCTCTTTCCTTTGTGGCAACTGGCAATGCGGTTTTACATGCCGGGTTTACACCGGTTTTTGTCGATATCGAGAGAGAAACCCTGAATATTGATCCGAGCAAAATTGAAGCCGCTATCACCTCCAAAACCAGAGCAATCATGCCTGTACACTTGATGGGAAAACCGGCTGAGATGGACACAATTAACGCAATTGCCAAAAAACATGGTCTGATAGTCGTAGAAGATGCGGCAGAAGCTCATGGCGCGCTATACAAGGGTAAGCCGGCCGGAAGTCTGGCCGATCTGGCAGCTTTCAGCACCTACGTTGCTCACATCATAACGACTGGCGAGGGTGGAGTTATCACTACCAACAACGAAGAGTATGGCGAAATCCTTCGCTCTCTCCGTTCGCACGGAAGAAACTGCACCTGCAAACGATGCATAATGAACACTGCTGATGTAACCTACTGTCCCAAACGTTTCCGTGGCGAAGGTGGTGAGGATGTCCGTTTCACTTTTGACCGTATTGGCTATTCCTGCAAGATGAATGAGCTTGAAGCGGCAATCGGCATCGGTGCGATGGAGGTTTATCACGAAATACTTAAGAAGCGCCATGATAACCTGATATATGTCCTTGAACGTTTTGACCGTTTTGCGCCATGGCTTTCTACCATCAAAGAAGAGACTCATGAACAGATTGGCCCGCATGCCATCCCAATAATTGTTAATGAAGGTGCTCCGTTTACGCGAGCAGAGTTAACTCAGTATCTTGAAATAAGCGGTGTAGAAACGCGCACGCTGTTTGTTTCCATGCCGACTCAATGCCCTGGTTTCGAATGTCTCGGCTACAAACTTGGACAGTTTCCTAATGCCGAATACATGGGACATAACGGCATCCATATAGGTGTTCATCAGGATGTTGGTATTGAGGATATGGAGTATGTGCTGGAGAGAATAAGCGGCTTTATTGATTCTCACAAATAATTAAGAATGTCATGGAGCAGGTATGAATCAAGTAATCAATCAGTTTACCACCCGTGCCAAAACATATTCTGCTTCTGCGAACTGGATAGCAGATCAGGGACTGATCAAGGCGCACATCGAAGCAGCTGGAGCCAGACCTTCAAAAAACGTGCTTGAATTATGCTGCGGCACCGGCATGGTCGGAAGAAATTTTGCGGCTGCCGGGTGGCATATTTGCGGGATTGATCTGACCCGTGCCATGGCGGAGGAAGCCAACGGATTTTTCCCCTGTATCTGTTCACCGGCTGAACAGGTGCCTTTTCTTGACAACGCGTTTGATGTGGTGGTGCTGCGGCAGGCCTACTTCCTGCTGGAAAATGGCCAGAAGGTTCTGGCCGAGGCTCATAGGGTGCTTAAGCCCGGTGGTGTTTTTGTTTTTAGTCAGACCGTGCCGTTTTCGACTGAAGATTCACCCTGGCTGGAGCATATCCACCGTACCAAGCAGGCTCAGTTCCGGGAATTCTTTACCGAAGAGAGTCTGAAGTCGCAGCTGGAACAGGAATTCTTTACGGTAAAAAATGTCCGACGTTTGACAGTGCAGGAGAATATCACCCGTTGGCTTGATGAGGCTCCTGAGCTGTCGGTAGAGAAACGTGCCGAGGTCAGTGCTCTGATAGAAAATGCTCCCGAACCATACCGCAGCCTTCACAAGGTTGAAACCGTAAATGGTCAGGTGCTGGAGGATTGGAACTGGGTGATTTTCAGCGCGGAGAAAAAATAAGAGAGACGAAATTGCTCCATAACTCAGAACAGACCATACGTCGCATTGCCGCATTACCACTTCCGCACGATGCAAAAGCAAGCCTGACCACATCCGTTGCACTGCTTGTCCCCCCGTCGGTTTTTGTTGTCCCGCGTGGGTGGGAATGGGTTCATGCCGCTCCCTTTGAAGGCCCGTCGATACTGGCGGCGCTGATCAAAGGGCTGGGGTATCCGTTTCGTCTCCTCGACCAGCGTGAGCAGTTCGATCCTGAACAGGTACGTGGGCTTGCCGATGGCTACGATATTGTTGGTATCAGCGTGTGGGGCGATAGTTTTAACTATGTTCGCCGTGCGATAGAAATCCTCAAAGAAGAAAATCCCCTGCGTCCGGTGATTCTCGGTGGCCCGCTGGCAACAGCCATCCCCGGCTTGCTGCTGGAAACAACCGGTGCCGATATCGTGGTTTCCGGCGAGGGGGAGGTGACACTGACTGAACTGCTGGATTATTTTTCCGGCAACCAGTGGGCCATGCCATTGCCGCAGATATTGGGGCTGTCGTGGCGTGATGGTGGCGGCATCATTCACCATAATCCACCGCGCCCGCAACTGACCGATCTCGACGTGATCCCGTTTCAGGACTTTTCGGTGTGGGATCGCTTCCGGGATAAGCAGATCCCCGAAATCTATCTTTCTTACTCACGCGGTTGCGCCTGCAACTGCACCTTCTGTTATCGGGCCTTTCCCAAACTTAATTACAAATCGGTTGAACGGGTAAAGCGGGAGGTCGATTACTACAGCGACTGCGGCTTTAAGGGGGCTTGGTGGAACGATCTGACTTTTGTCACGGATCGTGCCTACGTCCATCGCCTGATGAACAGAATCTTTGAAAACCACTCGTTTCGCTGGACCGCCTTCAGCCGGGTAACCGGACTGGATGAAGAAACGCTGCTGCTGATGAAGGAGAAGGGGCTGGATATTGTGCTGTACGGCATGGAGTCGGTTTCTCCTGCGGTGTTGGAGAGTTATCACAAAGGTATCTCCCGTAACTCCATGATCGATACCATCCACCTGCACCGAAAATGCGGCGTCAAGATCGGCGGCCTGTTCATCATCGGTGCGCTCAACGATAATCATGAGAGCATGGCGGAGTTGATCGCCTTCTGTAACGAGTTCAAAGAAGTCACCAGGGTCAAGTATCTTTCGGCTCTGCCCGGGACGGAATTTTACCGCCAGTGCTTGCAGGACGGTCTGATTACCGATGAGGTGCAGCATCTGGAATGGCTGTCGCGTGAGCAGTCGGTGGAAGAAGATATCGAACAGCCCGGTTTTGTAAAGTTTACTCCTCACCTGAGCAGTGACGAGCTGCGCGGTATCTATCGCGATATTAATTACCGGATTGAAGTCCGACCCTACGATTACAGCAACGGCGGCAATGTTTATCTTGAGGAAGCAGAGAAGTTCATTACGCGAAAGCCGGGTGAAAATGCATGAGCAGAACAGTTGATGAACAGAAAATTGCCGCACTGACCACCAATCCACGGCCTGCCAACTCGCGGCCGGCCTTTACCATGATCCTGCCGACATCGCCGCAGGTGGGTACACCCAACCGTGAATTTCTGCTGGAAACGCCGACCGAAGGGGTCAGCCACATTGCCACCATGGCCAAGCTGGCGGGTTGGAATGTCAAAATCCGCGATCTCCGCATGGGAGAAGATTTTGAGGATGCCTGTCGCGATGCGGCAGAGCGTGGCGGTGTCGTGGCTACGCCGACCTTCATCGACTCTTATCCGGTCAATCTGGTTGTTCTGAACCGGGTACGTGAGCTTAATCCGCAGATTGTCACCCTGATCGGTGGCGCGCTGGTTTCATCATTGCCTGAGCCGCTTATTACGGCTTTAAAACCTGATTACACTGTGCTTGGCGAGGGGGAGGCCACTCTGCTGGAGGTTCTCGATCATATTGAAAATGGCGGGAATCCTGCATCTGCTAAAGACATCGCCGGTCTCGGCCTGCTGCTCGACGGCAAGGTGCACTTTACCGCCAAACGAAAGCAGTTGATGGATCTTGATGTGTTGCCGATTCCCGATCTATTTCTCTTTCCCTCGGTACAGAAAGACCCGGTCATACCTGAATTGGGGCTGACTACTTCACGTGGTTGTTACGGTCGCTGTTCATTCTGTTTTCTCAATATGGAGAAGCTCTCCTACAAGAGCCCGGAGCGCTTTGAACGTGAAGTAAAGGAGCTCGTGGAAAAACACAGTATCCGCTATTTTTACATCAACGATCTGACTTTTACTTCCAATCTGGAGCGCACCTACAAAATCTGCGACGTGCTGAAAAAATACGGCCTGACCTGGACCTGTTCGACCAGGGTGGAGCGGATCAAGCCGGAACTGCTCCGTTACATGCATGAGTGCGGCTGTCGTGACATCTGGTACGGCGTTGAGTCGGTGGATCAGACCGTCCTGGATCTGGCTGACAAAGCTACCAAAGTGGAAGAAATCGAATATGCCGTTGCCGAAACCGTCAAGGCCGGGATCAAGGTCGCGGCCAATCTGATTGTCGGCCTGCCGGGAGAGAGCGAGGAGTCACTGAGAAAAATGATGGACTTCTGCTGGAAGAGTGAGGTTATTCCGATCTCGATCAAGTACCTGACCCCCTTTCCCGGCACAAAGATTTACGACATGGCTGTGGAACGGGGCTATATCACCGACCACATTGAATATCTGCAAACCCTTGCCGAGCGCAAGGTCAACGATCCCAACGATGCCATCATCAATCTGACCGACCTGCCGGAAGCGCCACTGCGCGCTGCTTTTGACGAGCTGCTGCGAATTCGCCAGGAACGCCTGAAGGAGTTTTTATAATGGAAAATGCAGAGATACACTTCAAAAACCGGGCCGCAAAATACAACCATTCCTCCAACTGGGTCGAGGATCAGGTTTTGATCAACCGTATCTTCGAGCTTTCAGGCGTCGGAGCCGGTTCTGAAGTTCTGGATATCGCCACCGGAACAGGGCTGATCGCCCGGCGATTTTACGGCAGGGTCAAAAAGGTCACCGGCCTGGATATCAGCCCGGATATGGCCAAACATGCCGACGAGTGCATGGATGAGATAGTTTTTGCCCCCTACGAGAAGATGCCGTTTGCCGATAACAGTTTTGATGCGGTTGTCTGCCGTCAGGGTCTGCAGTTTGCCGAGCTGGACAAGGCCATTCCTGAGATATATCGCGTACTCAAGCCGGGTGGTTCCGTAACACTCTGCCACCTGACCGCCTTTAACGACACCGACCGGGAGTTGACCTTTGCCATCCAGAAACTGCGCAACCCGGCCCGACGCAACTATCTGATGCCGGGCGATATCTCGGATTGTCTCCGCCGGCAGGGTTTTAATGACGTAGCGGACATTGAATACATTTCTGCTGAATCAATCAACAAGTGGATCGATAACGGCGCCATCCCTCAGGAGAACATGGACGGCATCCGTGCGCTGTACCGATCGGCTGATGAGGCGTTTCTGAAGATTCACAATGTCAGCTTTACCGAGGGCGATATTCTGGATGATATGCTGCTGGTGATTGCAACGGCTAAAAAATAAGGTTTACAGAAGTGACTTCCCCCATATTCATTATAGGTACCGAGCGCTCCGGTACCAACCTGCTGCGCCTGATGCTTAATGCGCATAGTGCCATTTCTGTACCCCACCCGCCGCATATCATGAAGTTTTTCGGCCCGCTGGAGCAGTTTTACGGCAATCTGGCTGATGATGGCAATTTCCGCCGCCTGATCGCCGATGTTTGCCGTATGGTCGAGCTGCACACCTATCCGTGGGAGATTCGGCCGGATCGTGAACAGGTGTTTCATGGGGTGTCTGACCGCAACCTGCTGAATATCTATTTCCAGATATATAACCAGTACCTTGCCTACACCGGCAAGCGTTGCTGGGCCTGCAAAAGCACCTTTATGATCGAACATGTGGCGGAAATACTGTGCTATTATCCCGACGCCCGTTTCATCTTCATGGTGCGCGATGGCCGTGATGTTGCGGTCTCGGCAAAAAAATCGATTTTCAACCATTTTCATGTCTATTATTCCGCCGTGCGTTGGCAGCGGGAACAGCGTCTTGGGCTGGATTGGCTGGCTAAGCTGCCGCCAGAGCAGATCACGCTGCTGAAGTACGAAGAACTGATTGGTGACCCAGAAGCAACGATCAGGCAGCTGTGCTGCTTTCTGGGAGAGGGTTTTGAGGAGCAGATGCTGGAGTACCACCGCTCGGGAGAGGCCCGCAAATCCGGCAGTCTCTGCGTTTCGTGGGAAAACACGTCAAAACCGGTAATAAGCGGCAATGCACATAAGTACCGCAGCCGGCTTACCCAGGCGGAAATCATGCAGTTTGAGACGATTGCCATGGGTGAAATGCAGGAGCTCGGGTACTGTACTGACCATCCGCCCGAGCAGCTTGTGCAGTTTGAAAAACTAAAACAGGAACGCCTTTCATACCGGCTGTCTGAATACGCACTCAAGGCGAGGGCTGAGGCCAATCATCTGCTCAGAGACAAAAACTCCAGTGCGCGTATGCGCAAAAATATCTATATGACCTATATCCGCATCCTGAGAAAGTTAACTCAAACCCATGCATGACATAACCCGGAGCATCAGCAACATAAAGCAGATCCGGAGCCTGATTCTGAGCAGCCGTCGAGATATTCCACTGTTGCAGAACTCTCTCGCGGATGTGAAACGTGTGGTAATAATAAATTCCTCGTCACGCTCCGGTTCCAGCCTTTTGTATGCCCTGCTAGGCAGGCTGCCGCAGGTTTATTCTCTGACCGGTGAGGCCGCGCCGTTTTATAAGCTTAACAGCTGCCTCGATGGCTTCAACCCGCATCTGTCTGATCGGATACCGACGGAACGGATTGACAATGTCATCGATCTTGCCGGTATCTCACAGGACTTCCTGTCAGATATGTTTCTCTCAGAAACCGGCAATGAGGAGATTGACGCCGATGGCTATGTCGAGGACCTGATGCTTAGGTTCTTACTGCAGTGGCCTGATGTGGAGCTTGATCCGACACTTCTCATGGCACTTATCACACAGGCCCTGGAACAATATCTGTCGGGGCATGATCGCTTCTGTACTGAGGATTTTTATCTGGAACTGCTGGAGAAACTGTCTTCCGCCTGGCCCGCAATAAACCCTTTCTATTATGATATCGGCACTGACAAGGTCGCTTTGCGTTTCCCCTCGCTTGATATTCCCAGCGGGGCTCCCGCCACCAGTTTCACTATCGAGGAACCACCTTTTGTGTTGCTGTCGCCGCGCCGCAGGCCGACAAGTGCGGATCTTTCAGACAAAACCCTGCTTTTGAAATCCACGGTTGACTGCTATCGCATGAATCTGGTCGATCGTCTCTTTCCGAATGCCGACATTCGTGTCATCCACCTGGTGCGTAATCCGGCTGCCACCATCAACGGCATTTATGACGGCTGGCATCACCGTGGTTTTTTCTCCCATAATCTGGAACACAGTTTCGACGGTAGTGATATGGAGAAGCTGAATATCAAGGGTTACAGTGATATGTACCCCTTTGGCGGGAACTGGTGGAATTTCGATCTACCGGTAGGTTGGCAGGAGTTTGCCAACAGTGAACTGGTTGATGTGTGCGCTTTTCAGTGGCGTTCGGCCAATTCTGAAATAATGGAGAATCTTGCTCAGGGGCGCATGCCCGGCTGCAGGGTTCATTTTGAGGATATTATCAGCTCCGCTGTTTCCAGAATGAGCGAGTTCGAGCGGATACTCGATTTTATGGGTATTCCGGCGGAACAGGCAGGAGAACTTGGGCTTGATGTCCTGCCGGTGGTGCAATCGACTCTGCCGCCACAACTCTACCGCTGGAAGAAGCGTGAGGATATGATTTCTAAAGTTCTGTCAGCCTCTAATGTCCTTGAAATGGCAGCTTATTTTGGTTATTGCCGTGAGAATATGGAGACGTGGCTTTGAAAAATATTGGTCTGTTTATGTTGCGGCATGACAGTTTTTATCCGGCTTTATTGAGGACAAACAAACTTTGAAGCGTAGCAGAATTTGGAATATAGTTTTTCTTGGTATCGTGTTGATTTTCGCTACGGTAGCCGTATATGCTCCAGTGGCGACGTACCCGTTCTTCACTTTCGACACTGTAGATTTTGTAACAGATAATCCCCATATAGAAAACGGCATCACCGCCCACAATGTTATGTGGGCCTTCACTTCTGTTGACGCTTATAACTGGCATCCTCTTACATGGCTTTCACATATCGTAATTGCCGATTTTTTCGGCATGAGTCCTCGAGCGCATCACCTCGCCAATCTTGCTATTCACAGTGCATCTGGGCTGCTTCTCTTTATTCTTCTGCTTCGTTTAACTGTCGCACTATGGCGAAGTATCTTCGTTGCTGCACTGTTTGCGCTACATCCTCTGCATGTTGAATCTGTTGCCTGGGTAGCGGAGCGAAAAGATGTCCTGAGTGCGTTTTTCTGTTTCCTCACACTATTTCTGTATGCCGGCTATGTGGCAAAGCCAATAACTGTAAGGTATCTTCTCACTTTTTTATCATTTGTATTTGGTCTAATGTCCAAATCGATGTTGGTTACTCTTCCGATTCTTATGCTGCTGCTGGACTTCTGGCCTTTGAACCGGTTCCAAAATTCAGGATATGACAAAGGATTATCTCAACTCATTAAAAGGCTGATAACACTTACAAAAGAGAAAATCCCATTTTTTGTCTGCTCATTATTTGCGGGATTGGTTACGCTCTACGCCCAGAACAGCGGTCGAGTCATGATTGATCTAAGAGAACTTCCTTTTCAGCTCCGCATTGAAAATGCTCTGATTGCATATGTAAAGTACATTGGAAAGACATTCTGGCCGCAGGATCTAGCCTTCTTTTACCCTTTTCCTTCCGTTATTGAATGGTGGCAGATAATTAGTTCACTGTTCATTCTGCTCCTCATATCAATAGTCGCGATAAGGATTAAAAATAGAAGCCCATATTTTGTGGTTGGGTGGCTCTGGTTTCTTATTACGCTTCTTCCTGTTATCGGATTAATCCAGGTGGGAGGACAGGCAATGGCCGACCGCTACTCTTACATCCCTATTACAGGGCTTTTCATAGTAGTTGTATGGGGATTCCCAGAGTTTACAAGCGGGATACGATACTGGCGAACGATCCTGGCTTTGCTTGCCATTACTGTTATATTTGTGTCAGCTGCGTTAACAAGGCAGCAACTCAGTTACTGGCAAGACAGCATATCTGTCTTTAGGCGTACACTTCAGGTAACTAAGAACAATTATGAAATTCACAGTATTCTGGGGACAGTTCTTGCGGATAAAGGGGACTTGGATACCGCGCTTGCAGAACATTTTGAGGCGCTTAGAATTAACCCCGGCTATTCGGGTGTGCATAACAATCTAGGTCTTACTTTTGCAGCCAGAGGAGATTACGAAGCCGCAATCCGGCAATATTTTGAGGCACTTAAATTAAACTCAGAAAATTTCGATGCGCATTACAATCTGGGGCTTGTTTTTCAAAAAACCGGAAATCTGGATGCAGAAATTTTCCAATATCAGGAGGCGCTTCGGATTAATCCAAATTTCACGAGGCCTTATAACAATCTGGGAATTGCCTTTGCCAAAAAAGGGGAGCTGGATAAAGCCATCGATCAATTCCAGAGGGCGCTTAAGGTAAATCCAGGTAACACTAAAGCACAAAACAATCTGGAGCATTCATTTGCAATACGGAAGATGAAGAGTGAAGGCTGGAAATAGTTTTTTTGGAGAAATTCCAGCCAGGCGTGGAGGAGACTGAATCATGTCAGTGAAAGTTTACGGGGTTAATTCAGAATATGCAGAGATCGCCTCTGTTCTTCTTTATAGGCCAGGACATGAGATTGCCAATTATCCTGAACCGGAGCGAATTAAGCATCTGGCTGCCATAAATCATGATTCCCTGATGCTTGAATATGATGCAATCACAGCCCGCTTTGAAAGCTTAGGCATCACAGTCAACATGATCGACTCCACATCAATCAATGACGACCGCGACTACAACTATAACATGATGTATTGCCGTGACCTGTTTATGATGACTCCACACGGTGCCATTTTGGGAAATATGGCCAATATCGGTCGCAGTCAAGAGCCGCTCTATGCGGCACGAACCATGAAGTTGCTTGGAATTCCGCTCTTACATATTGTTTCGGGAGAAGGACGCTTTGAGGGCGCAGATGCTCTTTGGATAAGGAATGATCTGGTGATTGTTGGGGTAGGTAACCGAACCAACCATCAAGGATATTTGCAGATAAGAGATGTTCTCAAGCAACAGGGGGTAAGCTGCGTTGATCTTCCGTCATTTCAGTCTATAACACAGCATTTACTCGGCTCGGTGCAGATTGTCGACAGTGATTCAGTACTGGTCAGACATGAAATTATTGATTCATATCTTGTCCATTTTTTAAGGGAAAACGATTTTAAAGTAGTTGCTATTCCAGAAAACCGTGAAGTAATAACACGGCAGGCAATGAATATTATCACGATTGCGCCGCGTACCATTATTATGACCGCTAATTGTCCAGAAACCAGAGCTTTGTACCAAAAAGCAGGTATCAATATTGCCGGAGAGATTGAGCTGGCCCAGCTTATCAATGGTGCAGGTGGATTGGCTTGTGCAACCGGAATTCTGGCTAGAGCCTGCTGAATATGTCGATATGAAAACCGTTTCCACCAGTGATTCCGATAATCACATTGACGATGTGAGATTTCGGATGGTATTATTCTTTACCAAGTTACTGTAGGTAAAGATTTTACGAGTATGGGGTATAAGTATAAATGCAGATTCATGGCCAGCTGCTAAGACGTTTCTGTATTTATATCCCTCTGTTTTTGCAGTTGGTTGTTACTTCAGTGCTCTTCGCAGAACCTTCAATTCAGCAGGTAAACAAAACTCAGATTGTAATGCTTGGAACCGGGACTCCACAGCCTGATCCCGAACGTTCAGGTGCTGCAACGGCTATTGTAGTGAATGGCAGTGCGTATCTGGTCGATTTTGGCCCCGGTGTGGTGAGGCGTGCCGCAGCGGCTCAGATAGGCAGGGGAATATCTGCGCTGGACCCCGTTAACCTGAAGGTTGTGTTCTTGACTCATTTGCATTCGGACCATACCTCAGGCTATCCTGATCTTATCCTGACTCCTTGGGTCATGGGGCGTTCGGTCCCGTTAGAGGTCTATGGTCCCAATGGGCTGAAAAATATGACGGAACATATTTTGGCAGCCTATAAAGAGGATATCGAAATCCGTACATCAGGAATGGAGCACGGATCTTCAGAAGGTTGGAAGGTAAAAGCCCATGAAATCAAACCCGGTGTCGTCTACAAGGACACTAATGTTACAGTAACCGCCTTTCCAACCCGGCATGGCGACTGGAAGGAAACTTTCGGGTATCGTTTTGATACAGCTGACCGAAGTATCGTAATCAGTGGCGATACTGTTCCAGTTCAGGCGACAATTGATGCCTGTCGGGGATGTGACGTGCTTATACATGAAGCGCAAACTCTTAAGTTTATTAATAATCCGATGCGTCCGAATTCTCAGGGGTATGACATACCGGCTTACGTGGCAAAATATCACACTACAACCTCACAGCTGGCAGAGCTTGCCACGAAAGCTAAGCCTGGGCTGCTAGTAACTTATCACAATCCGATTACGCTTCATCCAGAGCAGCGCCCGCGTGCTTCAACCCCTGACGATATTATTAAGGAAATGAAGGGCTATAAAGGTAAAATTATTGTCGGACGCGACCTTGACCTGTATTAGAGGAATAACAATTGCATGAAATGGGTCGGCTTTTCGTTCAAATATTTGATTTGCAACGATTGTATTTAGACGCCCGGAGGGGAACCCGCTATTTGGCGTGCCTTTCAGGGCGTTGCAACGTAAACTAAACCACAAAAGGAGATTTATTGAAATGTCACACAAAGAGAGCAAGAATGAGTTTGATGTTGCGCTTATTAACCGCAGGGATTTTATTAAGAAAACTGCTGTTGGCGCGGGTGTTCTGGCTGCAACCATGGCAATGCCAGGATTTATGCTAAGTAACGCCGATGCTGCTAAGTTAGCCAATTTACCAATGAAATACAAAGATTACAATGTTGTCTTTGTAAGTTTTGATGCCCTGCAGGCGGCTCATGTTGGCGCTCAGGGATACTCAACTAGAAATGTTACGCCAACTATCGATGCAATGGCAAAAAAAGGGTTCAACTTTGTCAATAATATTTCGGTCGCGTCCTGGACAGTACCTGCTTCTATGACCTGGTTTACTGGCGTTTATCCTTCCGAACACCGCTTGACCAATAAGTTTTCAGTGTTCAATCCCCCTAATAATGTTCTTTCAAATCTGAAGAAGCTTTCGCCTGAACTTGTAACATTGGCTGAAGTCCTAAAGGAAAATGGTTATGCAACCGGCGGTTTCACAGGTAATGCTGGAGTTAGCGGTTTCTTTGGTTATTCTCAGGGATTTGATGAGTATTTCTTTGAAAAAGGCAAATTTGGAAGCATGGGAGTAAGTATTCCAAAAGGCTTGGAATGGCTACAGAAAAATAAGGACAAAAAGTTTTTCATGTTTCTTCATGGCTATGACATGCATGGTCAAAATGTGCCGGATGGTGGTTTTGATTATCGCTTTGTAGACAAAGGATACGACAAGAAATTTACCGGTTCAGCGGCAGAACAGGAAGCCCTTCGTGAAGAAGGATTGGAAAAAGGTTCTGTTGCTCTGCGCGAAGAGGATGTCAAATTCTGGCGCGCGATTTACGATGAGAAAATCCAGAGAACTGATGCAAGGTTCAAAAAGTTTCTCGAAGAATATGAAAAAATGGGTTTGATGGATAAGACCATTTTTGTTCTGACTTCTGATCATGGTACAGAATTTCATGAGCACAAGCGCTTTGATCACGGTTTCAGTCTTTACGATGAACTGATTCATGTGCCACTGGTTATCAAACTGCCCAAGCAGAAGGCAGGCAAGGTAATCAAGGACCAGGTCAGCAGTATTGATGTAATGCCTACAATTCTTGATCTTCTGGACGTGAAGGTGTCTGATAATGTAAAAAAACAGATGCGAGGTACAACTCTTGTTACCGGATTGAAAGGTAAATCGGTGGCCAAGGATGTCTTCTTTGAAACGGATTATCGTCAATATACCTATAAGCGCGGCATTCAGACCAAAGATGGTTGGAAACTTATCTACACTCTGGAAGACAAGAGTCGCGAACTGTACAACCTTAAGAATGACCCGCATGAAACAAAAAATCTTGTTGAGCGGGAACCGAGAAGGGCATACGAATTGGAACAGCGAGTTTTTGCCCACTTCAAATCCATTGGTCACGACCTCAACTCCAAGCAGTGGATACCTGGCTTGAATCCTGTTTATGATTCGCAGGCAAAAGGGGTTCAGAAGAAATGAGGCAGTTTTTCTACAGATGTTGCGGAAATAAATCATGGATTCTGACATCTGTTGCTATTTTACTTATATTTTGTTCAAACGGGAGTGTGCGTGCTTCAGAGAAAGCGTCGCTCCCGCGTGAGAAGCACGAGTATACAAATGTAATCATGATCTCTGTCGATATCCTGCGTGCCGATCACCTTGGTGCATACGGATACAAAAAGGGTGTAAGCCCTCAGCTTGACAAACTTGCTACCCAGTCAGTATTGTTTGAAAACTCCATCGCCCATTCATATCTGACTCCGGTTGCCCATATGAGCGTCATAACCGGTCAGTATCCCCGTCAGCATGGTATGGTCTCATTTGAAGTCACTCGTGATGATGTGGCAAAACGAACTCTTCCTGAAATAATGAAATATTATGGTTATGAAACTGCGGCAGTTGCCAGTTCGCCGGAATTTTTCATGCGTTACGATACGGAGTCAGGTAAAATCGTCAATCCGAAAGATATTTTTTCCCGCTCATTCGATTATTACGGTAGAACAATGCCTGACGAAACCGGCAGCACAAGAGTAAATCCGGTAGCAGCGCTGAATTGGTTGAAGGCAAACAAAGACAAAAAGTTTTTCCTCTGGATTGAAACAGGAATGCTTCATCCTCCTTATTCGCAAACCGTTCCTCAACCATATAAAACAAAATTCGATCCCCCGGCCTACACACCTTTTTATGATCGCTTTCCAATCAGGCCCGGTCGCGAAACAATTGATCGCGGCGTTCCCACCGAAGCGCTTTTTCACGTCTACAAAGGTAATTATTATCTGGATTTTGAGCCTGTCTACCGTCTTGAGCAGAAGGATGTTGACTTCATAAGAGGTCGTTATGACGCAGGAGTTTATTACACAGATATGTTTATCGGTGAATTAATGGACACACTAGATGCCCTTAAGTTATCAGGGAGGACTTTAGTTGTGTTTCACTCAATCCATGGTGAAAGCCTGGGCGAACACGATTACTTCTTTCATCACGACGTCTATGATACAGAAATAAAGGCGGCTCTGATGTTCAGATTTCCCGGCAAAGAAAAGGCCGGTATGAGAATTCTCAGACAGACTCAGGGTGTAGATATTCTCCCTACTATACTTGACTATCTGCAGATACCGCTCAACCATGAGGCTCAAGGGGCGAGCATGATGCCGCTCATCAATGGTAATGAGGCTGCATATAAGGGGTCCGAGTATGCATTTGTCGACAGACTGCCATGGTGGGAATATGTCTTGGGAGGTTGGCATCTGGAGCACCAGTCCGAACGTGAAGCGCAATATACTCCGCTTGAAATCCAAAAAATGAAGGATTATCGGCTTTTATTGCAGGAGAAAATTGGTGGTGGTCAGTACCCCCCACAGTGCATTGCTATTCGAACCAATCAGTGGAAATTGATTTTGCGGGGAAAAAGCGCTCTTCTTGAACAGATTTCATGGTGGAACTTCATCTCTGGCATAAAATTCCCTGTTGACTCTGTCGAACTTTTCGATCTTGCCAGCGACCCAATGGAACAGAAGAATGTTGCCAAAGAGAATCCTGAGGTTGTAGAAAAGCTGAAGGCAAAGCTTTTGGAGTGGGATGCAGCCAACAAAATAAACAAACCCAAAATGCCTGCCGGCCGGTCATTGATTATTCCATATCCATGACCTGGGACGTTGCGGAATAAAGGAAGCAGAGTGATAAAGATTAAAAAAAATATTTCTATTCTGATGTTAATTGCTACTTCGTGTTTTGCAGTTGAAAAATCATATGCAGCAGATGATTTGCCGGTTATCAAGCGCTACAATGATACAAACGTAATCCTGGTTTCGTTGCAGTGTCTCCGCCCTGACCATCTGGGCGTTTACGGCTATAAGCGTGACACCAGTCCCAACATTGACAACCTGGCAAAATCCTCCATACTTTTCGATAACACCATCGCTCAGGCGAATTTGACGCCTGTTGCCATGATGAGTGTGCTTACATCGCAATATCCGAGGGTCAACGGCATGATTGCCTTTGATGCGGCAAAAGATGCGGTTACCAGCAGAACCCTGCCAGAGATTCTAAAATATTATGGCTATACGACAGCAGCCGTTTCTGGTTCTCCTGAATTTTTCATGCGCTATGACACCGAAACTGGTACTGAAATAAAGCTGGGCGACGTTTTCTCTCGCTCGTTTGATTATTTTGGCAGAACCAGAAAAGGCCTTGGCTCCTCACTTCGAGTTGCCCCCACTGAGTCACTTGACTGGATTCAAAAAAACAAAGACAAAAAGTTTTTCATGTGGATCGCCAGCGGTGTAATTCATGTGCCATATGCAGCTGGAATTCCGAGAGAAGAGAGAGTTATATACGATCCTCCCGGATATACCCCCTTCTGGGAAAAGTTTCATTCCATCAAGGCTGAAGAGGGTGCATCTGATGACACTACTTACGATGTATTGATGCGGATTTACAAAGACGAATATTATTTGGGTTTCAAGCCGATTTATAAACTGACACAGACGGATTATTCCTACATCGTATCACGCTACGATGCTGCTATTCGCTATACCGATAATTTTATCGGCCAGCTTGTTAATACAATTGAAAAGGCTGGTCTTTCTAAAAATACTATTCTTATTGTCCACTCAATCCATGGCGAAGATCTTGGAGAACGCGGCACCTACGTTCATTATGATCTATCCGAACCGGCGGTCAAAAGTGCACTTCTTGTCCGTTTGCCGAGCGGGGAGCAGGGTGGCAAAAAAATTTCTGACCAGGTTCAGGGCATAGATATTATGCCAACAGTACTGGACTACCTCGGAATTCCTCGTGATTACAGCCAGCAGGGAAGCAGTCTGCTGCCTCTTATAAAAGGTGAGCCGGGAGCAGTTGGGACGGAATATGCTTTTATTGACCGCATTCCATGGTGGGAACATACTTTGAGCAGATGGTATCTGGAGTTCAAAAATTCACAGACAAACTATCCCGAATCAGAAAAAACACCTGTAAAAGAATATGGTGCTTTGCTCCGTTCAGCATTCCCACCAGGTTCTTATCCTCCTGGAGACATCGCTATAAGAACCAAACAGTGGAAGTTGTTTGTCCGTAAAGCACCTCGTTTGCTTGAACAGGTATCGTGGTACGGCTACATCACAGGAGTTCCACTTAAGTATGGCGATGTTGAGCTGTATGATATCATCTCCGACCCTAACGAGCGAACTAACGTAGCTGAAAAATTTCCTGAGGTTGTTGCTACCCTGAAGGCAAAGCTCATGGAATGGGATTCTTCGGTTGAGCGGAAAAAAGCTGTTTATGGTGTCGGTGAAAAACGCTTTATCATTCCATATCCATAATTTATTAGTACTATTTTGTTGTGGAGATACTTATGAAGACTTGCAATGTACTTGCTCTGTTGAGCTTGTTATCTGTATTTGCTGTACCGGCAATCGCCAGTGACTGTATTGAATGTCACACTGATATTCTCAAACAATTTAGTGGTAGCTCGCATCATATCCAGGGACCCGATCTTTCCGGCAAACATTGCTACTCCTGCCATTGGGAAGCAACATCTGAAGGGCAGATTAATGAACAATATCACAAACGTCCAGCTGCAAAATCCGCAAAAAAACCTGGCAAAATTATTGATCTGGTTGTCTGGGATAAAGGCCTTCGACCAACATTATATAAATCAGGCAGCACAGCGACTTCTTTCAATCCATCGTCAATAGGGAGTTCTACAGAGCGTTCCGAGATTGCAAAAATCACTCGTCACTGTCTTGGTTGCCATAGCGATGGGAATAATAATGTCCGACCATTCATTGGCGACAACAATTCTCCTATCATGTATGCCTGGGATGGCCAGAGTGTTGCTTCCAGATACTTGCAAAAAGGTGTCACTACATGGGGTAAATATTCCTCGTTAAAAGGTAATGGCAAAATGCGTATAACCAAGGCATTTTCAGGGCATGGCAACGCAACTTCTACAAAAGGCGGTTGGAGTCCTTTAACCGGATATGATGAAAAAATACCGGTAACCTGGGGTGGTTCAACTGCAAAAAATGTAGAGTGTTTTGACTGTCATAATTCACATGGATCATCGATTCCAGGAGTAACCTCAAGTTACAAAGCCTACGGTGGTTCTTTTAGCGGTGCCATTCTAAAGGATACGGCAATCGGCAAAAGTGGCTACAAAACGGCCTATACACCTTCTTCAAATTTGGATAAAGACAGTAAAAATCCTTACAATTTTGGCGCCGGACTCTGTTTTGATTGCCACGAAACCGCAAAGACAGGAACGACTCCATGGGGGTACAATTCCACTTTTGGCGCATCAAAGCCGATAATGGGATACAAGGATTCTCCTCATTTTGGCCCAGGCAATAAGGGGTCGACTGCTCGCTACACGAACCGTGAAAGCCGGACAGATGTAGTCAGCAGCCACTTGAAAGCGGGCTCATTTCTAAACTATTCAGCAGAAGGGCGCATAAACGGTCTTTGTACTCCCTGCCACGATCCACATGGTGTAAGTAGGACGCTGGGGGATAAAATGCGATATGCTGTTCCCCTTCTAAAAGGCACATGGCTCACCTCGCCTTATCGTGAAGATGGTCCTCCAACCAATCTTGCCGGAAAAGGTGATTTTGCAAAACGTGATGCAAGTGGCAACCGGGGCGAGGCGTGGGAAAAAGGTGATTTTAGTCTGACTAATCGGGAAGCCAATGCTAATTTCGGCATAGGTGGTGCCGGTACTCCCCGCGAACCAATGGCTGGCATGAAGTACTTTATCGATAAAAACACTTTTGGTCCTAATGGAAGAATATTAGAGGATGTAGATACTTTTGGTGGACTCTGTCTTAAGTGTCACTCAAAAGAGAAGTCGGGAGGCAAGGCAAAATCAGACCTCATACATCGGTCAGTAAAAGGGTGGGGCAACAATAAAGAACACTCATTTCCATGTTCAAAGTGCCATCAGCCACACAATTCAGGCTTGCCACGTCTGATGCAGACCAATTGCTTTGTTTCAGGCCCTGCAGGTTTGCGTGAGAACAGTGGCATCTCTTGGACACCTGATAAAAAGGGTGAAGTGGTAACTAATATCGCTAAGGAGAGCAAGCAACCGACTTCCACATCAAAGAGCAAAAAGAGCGGAAAAGGTGAGGTTGTCGGATGCCATGTCAGGCAGTTTGGAGGTAGCAGCGCCGCGATGCCAGGCAAACAGGGAGATGGTCAGTGGAGTGAAAAAACGAAGTGGTAGGCTTTTTAAGGAGGCTTACCGCCAAATTTTAATAATGGAGAGAAATTATCTTACCGTCCACCACGCACTAGCCTCACATAGAATTTATAATCCTTGTTATTACCATCGCTTATTCCGTATGGAAAATATATGTTCCACGCAAAAGCGGAGTTTGCGTCATACGGTGTGCTTGACCAGAAAGACATTGTTGGCGTTGCCGGAAAGACTATTTCGTTTATTGCCGGCATGGTACATTGTCGTTCAACAATAGTAGCAAGTTCCTTGATGCTCGGCAGCCTCCAATCGTTCTTGCCGGCAAAGTTACTGACAGCAGCGGTTTTCAGTGCCTCTAGCCAGTTAAATATTGTTGGAGTGCCAGATTCACAGAGCGTGCCGCTCAAACCTTCGCTGCAACGTTTCCAAACCAATCCGGTCGTGTTGTCTAAAATTGTTCCGTCATTGTTGTTGGTGAAGCGGCTCACAGGAGTAGATGCTTTTGGCCAATAGGAATGGCAGGTCTGGGTCTGAACCGCTAATGATGTCAGCGGCGATGAAAATATGGAAATAAGCAGTGGCAGAATAATCAGCTTTGTTTTCATCGGCAGACTCCTTCCGGTTCCAAATTCCCACCACGTACAAGACGCAGATACAGATTCCAGTTTTTGCTGCAGCTTTCATGGGCACCATCATTGAAATTAATATTCCAACTGCCGCTTGGATAACCGGCATAGGGTGTTATTGCCCAGTAGTTTGATGTACGTGTTGCCGGGAAGATTTCGGAATTAACCGCTGGCATGGTGCACTTATATTCGATTATCGAATCAAGTTCCTGAATGGTTGGTACCCGCCATTCCTTATTTCCTGCAAACGCACTGTTGGAAGCTGCCTTGATTGCATCAGACCAAGTGTAGGTTATTGGTGTTCCGACTTCGCAGGCATTTCCGCTCAATCCTTCGCTGCAACGTTTCCAGACAAGTTTTGTGACGGTATCGGTTACAGTTCCATCTACGTTTTTCACAAAGCGTTCAGACGGAGTAGAATAGTCAAGATCACTTCTACAGGTCTGTGTTGCAGAAGCGGGCCACGTGAACAGAAGGGTTGCGATCAATAGACTTACCATTATAACATTGCGGTTCATTATATAAATCCTTTCAGCTTATATTAGATTGATCAGTTTCCACCACGAACTAGCCTTACATAATATGCCCAGCTTTTGACGCAGGAACCGACATAGCCATCGTCAAAAATAACTATCCAGGCAAAGTTGCTGTTTGCGGAGTATGGTGATGCAGTCCAGAATCCGGCAGGCATGATCAAGTCTGGAAAATAGTTTTTTGATATTGCCGGCAGCGATGTTCCGTAATTGACAATCGAATTCAGCTCGTTGACTGTTGGTAAACGCCAGTCTTTTTGGCCACACCAGCCAGCAGAATTGACTGCGGTTACATATTTTTCGGTGTCGCATCCTGCTGTAACGCTTGGAGTATTGCCGCAGGTTGTGTCGCTTGGTTCGCCTTCTGTACCTTCACTGCTGCTATTGCTTTTTGTATCTGAGTTGTACCATGTATAGGTGTGGGCTTTGCCGTGAAGCCCATTGTCAGATGTTTTAACTTCCCAGACAAGGCCGGAAAGATTGTCACGGACACATGACCAGGAAATGGCACTTTCAGGAAGATCTTTGCCGAAGGAGTCCATTTTTGTGAAGGAGAATTTTTGGAAAAAATCGGTATTCTGATGTGGGAAATCCTTAATTGGAGCTGAGATATGGTTCTGATTTCCACTGCTCCATGATGAAACGCCAGTGACGTTCCGTTGCATTTTTTCCGAAGCATAAACTACAATATCAGCAGTAAATGCCAAAAAAATAAAGCATATCAGCACGCTTACTTTATTCATCTGCCCTCTCCATTATAAACTTATCCTTATTTGTCGCCGGAGTTGAATCCAACGTATTGAAGTTAATTTTACTTCCGCCTAAACATATCATTACCAAGATGTTTCTGTCTATGCTGGTAAACCAGTAGAATTACCGAAGTGGCTATAAATTCAGCATATATGATCAGTATTGAGGCATTGATTACGGATAAAATGATGATTATCAAGACCTTCATACTTGCAACTATACATAATTGCAAGATAATTCATTAATGGCACATCCAATGCATGAAATGCTTTAAAAACAGTATCTTATCTAACAATTGGAGAAGGTATGAACATTAATCGACTTCTAAAGAAAGTTACCTTGTCAGCATTATATATTTCAATAGCTCTTGCAGCGAATTTATCTGAAGCGAAGGAGTGTATAGATTGCCACTTTGGCATCCTGAAACAGTTTGAAGCTAACTCCCATCATGTTCAGGGTGTTGGGGTTTCTGGCAATCATTGCTATGCATGCCATTGGGAGTCTACTCCAGACGGGAAGATAAACGCCTTATACCATAAAGAGACTTCAGAAATTTATACGACCAGTAAAGCGGATGAACCTGTAGACCTGGTGCTGTGGGAAAAGGGTGAAAGACCAACAGTTTACAAATCGGGCAAATCATCAGTAATTTTTTTAGCCTCCTCCATTGGCACTCCATCAGAGCGTGGTAATGTTGCAAAAATAACTTCACATTGTCTTGGCTGTCATAACGATGATGCCAATTCAGTCTCAACTTTTTCTGGAGATCCAAATTCGCCGATTAAATACGCCTGGGACGGGAAGAGTATCGACTCCCGTTATTCTCAAAAGGGAGTTGTTAAGTGGGGAAAGTACTCAACAGCCAATACCAATAAAAAACGGCAAGTGATCAAGGCGCTCTCTGCCCATGGCAATGCGGTGGCAAATCAGGGCGGGTGGATTCCTGGCAGTGGCTATGACGATAATATTGTTAACACCAGAACTGGAGTTAACAATGTAGAGTGCTTTGACTGCCATAATTCTCATGGTTCTAATGTATCAGGTGTTACTTCGAGCTACAGTTCACAAGACGGATCATTTGCCGGCGCAATTCTGAAAGAGACTTCCGCTGGTCTTGGCGGATATCAGCTGAATTACAAACCCTCTGTAAACTCCTATTTAAAAAGCAATAATCCTTTTAATGCCGGGGCAGGCTTATGTTTTGATTGTCATGAAACTGCCAATTCCGGCTCTACCCCGTGGGGTTATAAATCTACCTTTGGAGCGCAACAACCAATCATTGGCTATAAGGACACCCTTGGATTTGGTTCCGGCAGTAAGGGTTCCATGGCTCGTTTTGCCAACAGACAGAGTCGCGAGGATATTTCCAGCAGTCACCTGAAGGCAGGTAAAGAACTCGCTCATCAGGTGATAGGGCAGGTAAATGGTCTTTGCACTCCATGTCATGACCCACATGGTGTAAGTAATACCCTTGGAAATAATGCTGAATATGCAGTGCCACTGTTGAAAGGAACCTGGCTTACCTCACCATATCGAGAAGATGGACCTCCCGCGGCAGCTGGTGGTAAGAATCAAACCGGTAGGGTTAATCCCAGTCAGTCAGCTTCAATTGAGCATAGTGATTACAACAAGGTTAACCGTGAGGCAGGCGTCAATTTTGGCAAAGGTGATAATGGAGTCGCTAAGAGTGATTATAACGCAGTAAATCGTGAAGCCAGCGCTAACTTTGGCAAGGGCTCTAGTGGTGCCGCCGGTGGGTCTGATTACAATAAGGTTAACCGTGAGGCCGGTGCAAATTTCGGCAAAGGTGATAGCGGAGCTGCAAAGAACGACTATAACGCAGTAAATCGTGAAGTGAGCGCTAACTTTGGCAAGGGCGCTAGTGGCGCAGCCGGTGGGTCAGACTACAACAAGGTTAACCGCGAGACGGGTGCAAATTTCGGCAAAGGTGATAGCGGAGCTCCAAAGAACGACTATAACGCAGTAAATCGCGAAGCCAGTGCGAACTTTGGCAAGGGCGCTAGTGGCGCAGCCGGTGGGTCAGACTACAACAAGGTTAACCGCGAGGCGGGTGCAAATTTCGGCAAAGGTGATAGCGGAGCTCCAAAGAACGACTATAACGCAGTAAATCGCGAAGCCAGTGCGAACTTTGGTAAAGGTGTTAGTGGTGCCGCCGGTGGGTCTGATTACAACAAGGTTAACCGTGAGGCTGGTTCCAATTTTGGTAAAGGAGTCAGCGGTGCTGCCAAGTCAGACGATTTCAATATCGTAAACCGTGATGCAGGTGTGAATTTTGGAAAGGGTGCAAGCGGTTCAGCTCGAGAAAAGGACTCCAATACATCAAACCGTGATTTTGGATCAAACTTTGCGAAAGGTGGAAGTGGCGCGCCAAGAGAGCCGATGAAGGGAATGATGTACAATGTTGACCAAAACACCTTTGATGGTAAAAACCGGATTAAAGAAAAAGATGATGCGTTTGCAGGACTCTGCATCAACTGTCACACAAAAGAAAGTCTGACTGGTGAGTCAAATGCAGGTTTGGTGCATCGAACTGTCAAGGGATGGGGCAACAATAAGGAACATTCGTTCCCCTGTTCGAAGTGTCATCAGTCACATAATTCAGGTCTTCCCAGGTTAATGCAGACCAATTGTTTCGAACAAGGCCCTTCTGGATTGCGCGAAAGCAGCGGTGTGCCATG
>CAJBRY010000711.1 GCA_903958085.1 uncultured Geobacteraceae bacterium | reverse complement strand
ATGATGCAGTTGAAGACGCAATATTGATGGAAAAATTACTAAAGGAGATTCCGTAATGCAGTTTACTTCACTAATCCTTTCAAACGTGGAGGTTTCACCCGGATACTGGCGTATGCGAATGACCGCTCCTCCAGAATGTGCTTCGGCACATCCGGGGCAGTTTATTATGGTGCGGGTTAATGGCGCAATTGATCCGCTGTTGCGTCGTCCATTCGGCATCTTTGATCTTGGCACCTACACTCCCGCCCAGAGCGGAGGGGTTTCACAACCCTATCTGGAGATGCTCTACCGGGTTGTTGGAAAAGGTACTGCCATGCTTTCCACGCTGCACGAAAATGACCTGCTAGATCTCCTGGCTCCTCTCGGGAAAGGTTTTGAACTCCGTACTGCCGACGAAGAAAAACTTATCGTTGGCGGTGGTGTGGGGTTGGCGCCTCTCTATCTGCTTGCCAAGGAGTTGGTGAAAAATTCAAAAGTCAGGTTGTTTGCCGGGGGGCGGACCAGGGATGATATTTTGTGCATCACCGAGTTTGAACGGCTTGGGGTTGAATGCTATACGGCAACCGAAGACGGTTCACTTGGTGAATGCGGTCTTGTCACAGAGGCGCTGCTTCGCCGACTGGATCAACTTCAGGGGAAGGCGGCAATTTATGCCTGCGGTCCTCATGGGATGCTGAACGCTGTTGCCAATATTGCTGCAACTCGAAATATTCCGTGTCAGGTTTCGCTTGAAGGTTATATGGCGTGCGGAGTTGGTGCCTGTCTTGGCTGTGTTGCACCAGGGCACTCTCATTCTTCGGAAACTCCGGATTTTCGCTGCGTCTGTACCGAAGGGCCTGTGTTTGAGTCCGGCGAATTGAAGTGGAGGGATTAATATGACAACACTTGCTAAACCTGATATGACCGTAAATCTTGCCGGCATTCCACTGCGTAACCCTGTGATGACAGCTTCCGGTACCTTTGGCTATGGCGAAGAGTTTGCTGAATATGTTGACCTGGAGTCAATTGGTGCTTTCGTAACTAAAGGGCTCTCCCTTAAAGCGCGCGCCGGTAATCCAACTCCTCGAATCGTTGAAACGCCAGGGGGGATGTTAAACGCTATAGGTCTTCAGAATGTCGGTATCGACGCTTTTATATCAAAAAAAGTTCCATTTCTTCGTTCGGTCAACACTCCTGCAATTGCCAACTTTTTTGGCAATACTATTGATGAATATGCCGAAATGGCAAGTCGCCTCGATGAAATACCTGAGGTGGCCGCACTGGAGATAAACATCTCCTGTCCAAACGTCAAGCATGGTGGGATAGTGTTCGGAACTGATCCTGACAGTGCCGCCTCGGTGGTTACTGCCTGCCGGGCTGCAACAAAGAAACCATTGATAGTGAAGTTGTCACCCAACGTGACTGATGTTGTTGTCATGGCAAAGGCTTGCGAAACCGCCGGTGCAGATGCATTGTCGCTTATCAACACGCTGACCGGAATGGCAATAGACTTGAACAGACGCAAGCCGGTCCTGGCTAATGTAACCGGCGGTTTTTCCGGTCCGGCGATCAAGCCGATTGCCCTCAGGATGGTTTGGCAGGTGGCAAAAGCGGTCAAACTGCCGATTATAGGTATTGGCGGCATAATGAATGCGACAGATGCTCTGGAATTCATGCTTGCAGGAGCCACGGCAATTCAGGTAGGCACTGCCAGTTTTATCAATCCAGGCGCTGCTCAGAAGATTGCAGAAGATATGGAGGCGTGGTTGGCTGCGAATGGAGTTGCAGATGTTAAGAGTTTGATCGGTGCTTTAGAAACCTGACCCAAAAAAAGTAATTTATAGGTACTTATATGAAAGAACCACAGCAGTCACTCGGCCTGCGAACATTGGAGGATATAAATTCGATAATTCTTCATTCGCATGATCTGCAGGATACACTGGATAACATAGTTAACCTGGTTTCCAAGCGCATGAGTAGTGATGTTTGTTCGATATATCTGCTTGAAAAAGACGGGGAAACTCTTGTCCTGAAGGCGACAAAAGGTCTTTCCAGGGCATCAGTCAATCGAGTTTCAATGAAGGTTCATGAAGGCCTTACCGGTCTTGCTATTGAAACCCGCTCCATGGTTATGACAGAAAATGCTCCGTCTCATCCGCGCTACAAATATTTTAAGGAGGCAAAAGAGGAAGCATTTCTCTCCTTTCTGGGGTTGCCACTGTTTGAACATAAGGCTCCGATAGGCGCTATTGTCGTTCAGACTCGTGAAACCCGCACATTCAGTGACGATGAAATCAGCATACTGCGCACTATTACCTTTCAAATAGGCAGCATCGTACATACAGCCCGTCTGCTTGATTCAATCCAAAACAAGGAGCGCGAGAGAGCCTGGTTCGAAGACGAATTGGCAAAAGTAAAAAACGGCGTAGTTGGAGAATCTGAATCTAAAGTGTCGGGCAAAGCCAAACGAAAGCCATTATCGAAAACTCTTGGTGGTACGGCCGTTTCACCTGGCTTTGGCCGCGGGAAGATTTATCTTCTTGATCGTTTCAACGATAAAGTTATCAAGCTGGCTCAAATCGGCACACCTTATGATGAACAGCACAAGTTTTATCAGGGGATAGAAAAGGCCAAAATACAAACCATCTATATGGAAAAACGGGTCAGTGAAACTCTCTCAGCCGACGATGCTGCCATATTTCATACTCATTTGATGATACTCGAAGATCGGAGTTTTTCTGCAAAGGTCTCTGATCTTATTGAGGAGGGGTTGGGCGCTGTCCGTTCAGTTAATGATGTTGTTCAACACTATGTTCAGGCGTTTTCTGCAATGGAGGACCCATATCTTAGGGAACGTTCGGCAGATATGGAGGATATTGGACGTAGGATTATTGACGCAATTGAGGGAAATGATTCCAGTGAGATAAAATTGAAGGAAAAGCGCGTAATCGTTGCTGATGAAATTTTCCCCTCCAATCTTGCTATGCTTGATCCTGACAAGATTCTTGGTATCGTCACCGAAAAAGGTAACGCCTATTCTCATGCCGCCATTATGGCAAAATCATTAGGAATACCGGCTGTTTTGGGTGTTCAAGGGGTTATGGCTGCTGCCAATGTGAAGGATGAAATCATAGTTGATGGGACATCCGGGCAGGTGTATCTGAATCCAGATGCAGGCATAAAGAAAGAATATGTGCGTCTGGAACATGAATATCTGGGGCGGATGAAGGAACTTGAAGGATTTAGAGATCTTCCGGCAATTACTACAGACGGTATTACAATCACCCTGAGCGCAAATATCGGTCTGATTTCAGATGT
>CAJBRY010000710.1 GCA_903958085.1 uncultured Geobacteraceae bacterium | reverse complement strand
GTGCAATGCGCAAAGTCACGTGATGTGGCGCATACTCTGGGAGATATTCACCTTCACCGTTTTTTTCTGCTTCTGCGTCCTGATGTCCGGGGCAGAATCCACCTTCTAAAGTTTGATGCCTGTTGAAGCCAAACATTGGCACAAGCTTATGGCCGGTCTCATAGCTTGCTACTTTTTCAAGTTTCTTCATATATTTAAGAAGCAATGGGTGCACGTTGTTTCCATACGGCTTCTCCATCGAGTCAAGGCACAGCTGCTTGTACGCGCCAGACGCGTGCTTAATATACTCAGGACCTGGTTTTTTATGGAACCACCACTTGTCATTATCTTTAAAGTCGTCATAGTCTACAGATGATCTGCATAGTTCATCTAGAATTTTAAGGTCTTCAGGTTCAACAAAATTGTCAATTACTTTTATATGCTCTGGGCTTGCTGTTTCCATAAAACTATTCTATCCTTGTTCTAGCTGCCATCTTGACGACTGTACTTAATATGACACTAGTAATCATAGTTGTTGTCTCCACGAATTCCACGTGGCATGTGAGTGTTTACGTCCCAGGAGACTGGGAATTCGGCTTTTTGATCTTCATCGAGCTTTACGTACATGTTGTGGATCATACTGTGAAGTTCTATCAATTTTGGACGTGCAAAATGAGTAATAATATTCCACCGAGGGCTGCCACTCTTTATTTCATGAACACCATGCATGTATTCATTCGAACCGGGAAACCATACAAGTTGACCGGGGGTATGATTAACAGTAAGGTCGTACTGCTCGAAGTAGAGCTGACCGCCTTCAAAATCGTTATTGACGTAAATGTTTGCCGACATATCAATCAGATTAGGCTCATAGACGTGCAGCGGTGAATACTCTGGCATAAACACTGTCCCAGTTATACCGTGGCCTTCTGAGTCTGTGTGCCCAGGACAAGACCCACCGACAGGTGTCTCCATTCGACAAAAATCAAATATCGGAACAAGCTGATGCCCGGCTTCGTAACTAATAATTGTTTTTAATTTGCTCATGTACTTGCCCAAGAGCGGATGCACATTTGCATTTGCCCCTTCGCTGCGGACTTTAGCGCAATGCTCTTTGTAGTCCCCGAGTGCAAAATACACATAGTCCTGCGTTGGCATACTTTTTTCACTCCACCAAACGTTGCCTGCATTGTTTCTACACAAGCTGTCGAGCACTGCAAGATCTTCTGGTTCTATGAAATTATCTATTATTTTTATGTGGTTAGGGTTTGCTGGAGTACTCATAGTGTTTTTTATATTCAGTTAAAAGAGGTAATTGTGTAAAATGAGGGGGTCGTGTACCGATACCCGCTCGTTACCATGGACACTCCGTGGAGATAGTTTACATCTCCTGGGTGAAACACCGCAAGGCCAGGCTTTGGCCTAACTACAATGTCATGCTGTGGATAAAAGAGATCGCCGCCTTCAAAGTCATCGTTGTAATAAAACAATGAATTAAGATCGTAGTCTGGGAAAGCGTTTGGTTGACCATCGTTTAGTTGCTTATCGGCATGCGGTCGCTGCTCAGTTCCAGGTCGCCACTTCATAATCACTGGTGGTCTACAACTTACTTTGCAATTAAACTTATCTTCAATGACCAACTGCATTTTAGTTATGTATTTGTCAATGATGTTCCATACCTGAGGATTGATTCTTTCAAGAATATCATTGCTGCACTGGCGATCATTCCAATAGTCTGCATTGTAAAGACATGTACCGTCTTCGGCAAAGACAGATTCTTTTTCGTTGTTCCACTCTGAAATAGTCGGGCAGAACTCTTGAATAATTTTAAGATCTTCTAATTCAATGAAGTTCTCTATTGTGACAATGTTTTCTGGAGAGTCTCCAAAATGCCCTGGTGCAATTTTCCACGGACTAGACATCTTTTTTCTCTTGTTCTTTTGTGTGTTGATATACTTCTTCGTCTACTGAAAAGAATAGCGGACACGACCAGCGGACACCGGCAGTGACCTGATCGACGTAGTGGAGGTACGCGTTGTCTCCAGGATAGAGTACAATACGGCCCGCTGTGGGTGTTACGCGCACATCGTGCTGCGGGAACACTAAATCGCCGCCTTCAAAGTCGTCATTGAGGTACATGACTGCTGACAGATTGCAGTCGCCCATTCCTTCTTTAAGATAACCGTCTAGATTTTGTTTGTTAGCGCGCGGCTCCGGTTGGTGCATTCCTGCTATACATCTTACGAGCGCTGGCTTTCTAAACTTAAGAGTGCAGTTAAACAGTTCTTCTGCGCAATTCTTGGCTGCCTTTGCGTACGTTTCAAGAATACCATAAGTATCTGGATTTAATTTAACTAGGCTATCGGCACCCGACAACCGTACATGCCATTCTGTTCCAGGCTCTTCGTGGTGCCATTCAGTTATTTTAGAAGCCATCTCCACGATTTTCTCGATATCGTTGCTCGGAATAAAATTGTCAATGACGCGTATCATAGAAGAATCGGTACCAAACATCTGCGCTATTGACTCT
>CAJBRY010000709.1 GCA_903958085.1 uncultured Geobacteraceae bacterium | reverse complement strand
TTGAATCAGGGGATGATCTTATTAAGGAGGAGATGACGTTAGATGAACATATTTTGAAGATCAGACATCCGAGACTGCCGCAAACTAAACCGCGACTGTTTCATAAATCAATCTTAAATCTGTAAAAGGGAAGCAGGTTTCTGTTTGGTTTAAAAAGGAGCATAGTTTTCTTACTGCTTGATTTGCCCTGGGAGTGGATAACGAATGTAGCCTGATAGTAAGCAATTTGTTTTCGTAGTCCGGTATCATATCTGCATCGCTTAAAAAAATCTCTTTTAGAATCATCCGCCCCTCTTGTTCGTTGCTTTTATAAAACTCCGACAAGATATTGAATAGTGCTGATTCTGCCCTGTAAACGAGCATTATAATTGCATTCTTAAGCTTTTTACTTTCCTGCTTTAGTTTATTATATCTTTGTTCGTGAGGCATTTCGGCAATACTTATACGAGAAGGTTGGTTCTTTCTTTTTTCTAAAAGGTCTTTAATCTCATCATTATATCCAGTTATTTTCTCGATCAGGGGAGCGCATTTCAACATGCTTTTCTCAAGATAATTCATGCCTATGGCATCAATATCTTTCACCTGTTGAAAAACGCGGGCTTCCAGCCTGGACTTTTTCTCCCTTGCTTTCTTTATTTGGTACGTAGATATTTTGTAATCAGGGTTGGGAATGGTGCGTTTTTGATCAACTTGTTCTATCCCATATTCTAACATTCGATCGAAATCAAAGTTTGCGATCAGGTATTTAAAGAAGTTCTCTTGTGTCCACCGCGAGAACATTTTTACCGCAGTATTTGGCAGCGACAAACTGGGATGTGTTGTCAGGATCGATGTCTGGTGCCCGTTTTCAGAAAGCCTTCGGATTTCTCGGAACCAGTGCCCGTCCAATTCAGTGCCCATTTCGCAAAGAAGCATCGTTACATCAGTGTTTAGAACCTGTGTTTCAACATGATGAAACAATGCATTATCCCATTCATCTTTGACATTTTTACGATAAGTAATTACGGCTACACGGTATTCATTCCATAGTTTTTTAAACCATCCGGGTTCATAAGCTTCGCGATCGACCACAATGGAAAAGACGGGTTCGCCGGGTTCGGCTATCCGGGTTATTTCTTTCTGGATTTTTGGAATGATTTCTTCTACGGCCGACTTTAGCTTCTCATTCAACTCTCCGGTGACCACCATTAAGGGAAGGCCTTGCTGATCGTTTACCCAGAATTCGGTGGTTCCACTCAAACAAAGCTTTTCGCGAGTTACAAAACGCTTGGGAAGGGTTGCCAGGTCTCCGTAATAAACCCGAACATGCCCATCGATATAAAAAAACAGCTCCGGCATTTTTTCTGCCCAGGAGTGAAATAGAACGGTGTGAAGTTCATCTGTCTTTGCCTGGTCTGTTATTTGCCTGATCTTTTCCCTGAAATACCCTACTTCGGGTATGCGATCCAGACCTAGCAATTTCCCCAGTTCGCCCGGTGAATGTTTTTTTAATTGTTCAGGGTTCTTTATCCGGCAAAGAGCCATCAAACACAGTACAAGTATCATATGGTGCAGCCCGTAAAAACCTGCAGGTAAAGGTTTAAACACTTTGAAAAAAAGATCAAGCCCTTGGGATATTAATGCCGGGATGGCAAATAATGACCCGGCATTGAGCACACTTTCCTGATGATGGAACAAGCTCGGGGCGTAGTCCTGTGTCCCGGTTACCGCAAGGGCTCGCTCTTCCTGACGCGTAGCTGCTATTCCGATATCTTCTGCCGCTTTGGCATCCTCATAGCTCCTTTGGCTCCTGGTTTTTGCTAAATGTACTTCAGACTTGCTTTTTTTTTAAACGTCCAAGACTGACTGCATAGCGGATGCTACCTTCTGATATTCCTTCCTCCATGGCTATCGAGTTTGGGCTTCGTCCTTCATTCATCTTATTCTGAATGCGGTCCAAAACATCGGGTAATAGTTTATAGCTTCGCCCATGACGTGACTCCTCCTTAAAAAAAGCAACCTCGCCTTCTTCGGAAAGTTTTTGCTTCCAACGTCTCACACTATCGGTCGATACATGAAAGGTGTCGGAAATGTCCTGATTAGTACACCGCCCTTGCAAAATCAGGTTGGAGGTTATAAAACGGAACATAGTCAGGTTATTCGCTTCATGTGAAAATATCGGTACTCCGCTATGAAGATAAAAAACACTGCCCGCATGCTCCCGGACTCCCAAGGTCGGCGTTATCATTCGCGTATCGCTTGGGAAAATTGGTAGTAATAGTTGTCCCATGCCTCCAAAAGTAACGATTTTTAGTTTACGCCCAACAGCATCTTATTGGCTGATAATCAGGGAGAGGTCTTGGAGGTCTGATATTACCAAACATGGAAGGAGTATTTTACCACCGTGACCACTCTCCCTTCTTGCGTTTTTACCCCACCCAACCCCCCAAGGGGGGATTTAAGAACACCCCACTGGG
>CAJBRY010000708.1 GCA_903958085.1 uncultured Geobacteraceae bacterium | reverse complement strand
GGGCTTAATGTCGGAAATTGTGCCGCATCCGCTCAGGAGAAGACAGGAAAGGACGAGAAACGCTTTGCGGGCTAGACGGGTGATTTCCTTCTTCAGCTCATTCATGATGGACATGGCGAACCTCCTTGTTTGCGAGGGAAGTTTTACTCTGATTGGCAAAGGGGCGCAAGTGGGGAGGTCTCGGTTGTTGGGTGGCTGTGTTCGGACTGACGCGCGAGGTGAATTTGGAACGCGAAGTTATGTCAATGACGGGAAATATCTTCCTTATTATGTTCACTTCGCTGGACTACTACGGCAGGGGTTCGGTTCTTGTTGAAGCGATTTTTATGACAGTGTTATTGGCGGCTTTGAGCATGGTATTGAAGACAAGCTTATCGATCTCGAAGGTCGTAGCTTCTCCAAAATCTTTTATCATGGAACTACTAGCGATGGTGCTTGCAGTGTTGAGGTTAACTCTTCCGGTCTCGTGAAATTGTTCACGATATACTATTGTGCCATCCTCTTTTTTAACGATTACCTCCATATCCAGCACCATGGTCAGAACTTGCGAGAAATCAACTCCGTATGTGAACTTCTTGTACACCGGAGTAATGATATACTTCGCTTCGGAGCAACCACTCTGGTTTTCGGAGCTAAAGATGCGACAAAACACATCTTCTGAGCGATTGCGAATCACCTTACCAAGTGGGGTCTCGAAATATCCGATACCGCCAAGGGTCGTAGGTAGCTCGGAATACACAAAATCATCCTGCTTGTCAGGCGTCACCACAACAGCCCGACCGGAACATGCGGGAAGGATGTGCGTACGAACGACTTGTGAGTAGTTCGAGTCAGCCGCCCCTGCATACTTAAGAGTGCCACACCCAGTCAAAAAAATGGATCCCGCCAGACACAGGCAGGGTATCGATACAAAACGCCAAGCTGATTGCAACGGGGTGTAACATATATTGGTCGTGATCATTTATCATTCTCCTTCTACCGAGAAATCAGGTCGGGGCGCACTTGATTCGTAAACTGTGCGGGTGTCATCTGGACGCAGACGTTTTCGAGGCGAAACCTTGCCCCCGTGTCTATGTCTATGAAAGCGCCTAGCAATCCATTCATCGCATTGCCGTACTTAGACCAATTATTGACTGCCGCATTTACTACAACTACCTGAGTGGCTTGCCTGGGCGCAGTGAAAATTACATAGTACTTTGTAGGAATATTCTTTTCGGAATCGGTGACCTTAAGCTTAATTCTGCCAGGGGTATGTCCTTCGGTCATTTTCTCGTTGCGCGAGTTCACTACCAGATAGTCGGCCGCTGGCATGGCATCAATCCGGATAGTGCTATAGCGCTTACCCATGATGGTGCCGCACCCCGTCCCCATGAATAGTATGACTGATAGAATCGATAAGGATCTGATCATTTTTATCACCGCAATGACTCCTTGTTTAAGAGAACCAGCCTCGCTTTTGATTATCCAGTCAGTTCGCTTCGCCAAGAGGAAAAGCGATCCAGAGCAACTGACCGTAGTAACGGCGGTTCTTACAACCTCCGCCAACTACACCTGTTGCCAAAAACCAGCCCTTGAAAACAGTATATTGCTCGGGCATCTGTCCCTTCTGAATATCGAGCGTGACAGGATGAATAAACTTAACATTACAAGCTAGAAACCCGCCAAGTCCCAGCCCGAAAAACCGATTTTGGCCAACCTGTTCACCGGTCGATTGAAGATACATGTCTGACCACTGGG
>CAJBRY010000707.1 GCA_903958085.1 uncultured Geobacteraceae bacterium | reverse complement strand
GTTTATCGCCGAAGCGATCCTTGATTTCAGTTAGTTCTGCAACAATAATCTTGAGGATCTCCGTATCAGATGCGAGAATTTCCCGCAAGCGCGCTATCAGCTTCGTAACTTCTTCATATTCTGCTATTATCTTATCACGCTCAAGACCGGTCAAACGTTGCAAACGCATTTCCAAAATAGCCTGCGCCTGAATCTCTGAAAGCTGCACTGAACCCCCTGAAACAACCGGGCGAGGAAGGTTAAGACGTGCCAAAAACTCAGCATCTGCAAACTTTCCTTCCATCAGGCCCTGCTTTGCCTCTGGAGGAGTCTTAGATTCGCGAATCATCTCAATCACAGCATCCAGCCAGTCGAGAGCAATCTTGAGACCTTCTAGAATATGGGCTCTTGCCAACGCTTTCTTTAACTCGAAGTTAGTCCGTCGAGTCACAACTTCACTGCGATGTTCAATAAAGCAATCCATCATCTCTCGCAAAGTAAGTACTCTTGGACGATTGTGAACAATTGCCAGCATGATGATACCAAATGAGACCTGAAGCTGCGTCTGTTTGTAAAGCTGGTTTAGAAGGACTTCGGCGTTTTCATCCCGCTTGACCTCGATAACGATACGCATACCCTGACGGTCAGACTCATCACGGATTTCGGTAATACCTTCGACCTTCTTATCCTTGACGAGTTCGGCAATTTTCTCAATCAAGCGAGCTTTGTTAACCTGATACGGAAGCTCTGTAACGATAATTGCCTGACGCTCCGAACGCTTGGATGCCTCAACATGCGCTTTGGCACGTATCTGTATGATACCGCGACCGGTGCTGTAGGCATCCCTGATACCCTGGCGACCGTAGATGGTAGCACCGGTCGGAAAGTCCGGGCCAGGCACCATTTCCAGCAACTCCTCAAAACTGATTTCAGGATTACCAATTACAGAAATGATACCATCAATTATTTCGCTGATATTGTGAGGTGGAATGTTGGTGGCCATACCAACAGCAATACCGGTAGAACCGTTTATCAGCAGGTTGGGAAACTTTGCTGGCAGAACTGTCGGTTCCAGCATCTCGTCATTATAGTTGGGCGACATGTTGACGGTTTCTTTATCAAGATCGGTCAGCAGTTCATGTGAAAGATGGCGTAGACGAATCTCGGTATAACGCATGGCAGCAGGTGAGTCACCGTCAACCGAACCGAAGTTACCCTGACCGTCCACTAGCATATAGCGGAGCGAAAAATCCTGAGCCATACGGACGATGGTGTCGTAGGCAGCGGTGTCGCCGTGGGGGTGATACTTACCGATTACATCACCGACGACACGGGCCGATTTCTTATACGGCTTGTTGTAATCATTACCCATGTCGTACATGGCGTACAGACAGCGGCGGTGAACCGGCTTAAGTCCATCACGAACATCAGGAAGCGCCCGGCCAACGATAACAGACATGGCATAATCCATGTAGGAGCGTTTCATTTCATCTTCAATATTTACTGCAATCTTATTGACGTGGACTTCAACTGGGGTCTGCATTGGTACCTCGTATCTGCCGTTCATCATCTAATTGATGAAGAAAGTATAGTAATGTAATTATATTATTTTAAACGTCTAGATTAACTACGTTGAGTGCGTTCTTTTCAATAAAATTACGACGCGGCTCAACCTGATCGCCCATTAGAATGGTAAATATCTCATCCGACTCCACTACGTCCTCAATCTTGACCTGCAGCAGCACACGATTTTCTGGATTCATCGTTGTTTCCCAGAGTTGCTCAGGATTCATCTCTCCCAAACCTTTGTATCGCTGGATTGCCAGACCTTTTTTGGCGTTTTCAAGGAAGAAGTTAAGTAGGTCCTGATGGTTAGTGGTCTCAAACAATATCTTCCCGCCATCCTGCTCAACAGTGGCGCGACTGTCAGCCATGGTTTCTACAATGCGGCGGTGATTGTCCACCAACAGAACATATTCGTGGGAGGAGAGCACTGACAGCACCTGCTGGTCGATAATTGAGCGGATGTTACCGATTCTGAACCAGATACGATCTTCCTCCATCTGATACTCCGAACCTTCAGCCAGCAGTTTCATTCTTTCCAGATACGGCTCAAGATGAGTCAGTTCCTCAAGTCCGGAAGGCACATTGCTCCTGATAACTATTGAAAGCAATTCTGGGGAAATTCCCTTTTTTACGACCTTATTGAAGATGGCGCGGTTTTCTATGAACTGTTTGATGACCGGAATAATCTGCTTGCCGTTATAGGTGCGATCTCCTTTTTCAAGCCGCAGGGTAAGGTCTTCTGACCCCTCTTCAAGCAGAAAGGTCTGCATGGCATGTTCGTCGCGCAGGTACTGCTCTCGTTTACCGCGCTTTACCTTGTAGAGAGGTGGTTGAGCAATATAGAGATGGCCGCGCTCAATCAGTTCGCGCATGTTGCGATAAAAGAAGGTGAGCAGCAGCGTCAGAATATGTTGACCGTCGACGTCAGCATCGGTCATAACGATGATGCGATGATAGCGAAGCTTTGCTATATTAAAATCGTCTTTGCCAATTCCTGTGCCGAGTGCGGTGATCAGTGTACGGATCTCCTGCGAGGAGATCATCTTGTCGAAACGAGCCTTCTCTACGTTAAGAATTTTCCCCTTGAGCGGCAGAATAGCCATATTTTTTCTGTCACGACCCTGTTTTGCAGAGCCACCGGCGGAATCACCTTCGACCAGGTACAATTCACAAAGCGCGGGATCCTTTTCCTGACAGTCAGCCAGTTTACCCGGCAAACCTCCCATATCGAGAGCACCCTTACGGCGGGTCAGATCACGTGCCTTGCGGGCAGCTTCACGAGCACGGGCTGCTTCGATAGACTTGTTGAGAATGTCTTTGGCAATCTTCGGATTTTCTTCCAGATACGCCGCCAATCGCTCATTCATCAGCGATTCAACATAACCTTTTACCTCGGAATTACCCAGTTTGGTCTTCGTTTGCCCTTCAAACTGCGGCTGGGGTATTTTTACCGAAATGACGCAGGTAAGACCTTCACGCAGGTCGTCCCCGGAAACGGTGACCTTTTCGTTTTTGAGCAGGTTATTTGCCGTTGCATAGGCATTCATGGTACGAGTAAGAGCGCCCTTGAAGCCAGCCAGATGTGTACCACCTTCATGGGTGTTTATGTTGTTGGCAAAGGCAAAAACCTTTTCATCGTAGGAATCGTTATACTGCATGGAGACTTCCATCTCCACGCCACCCTTTTCACCTTTGAAGTACATCGGTTTGGGGTTGATCACCGATTTGTTGCGATTCAGGTACTCAACAAAAGAGTTGATTCCACCCTCGTAATGGAATTCGTGGAATTTTCCGTCTCCACGTTCGTCGCTGATTTTTATGCGCACACCGGCGTTAAGGAAAGCCATTTCTCGAATGCGCTGCGAAAGAATATCGAATGAGAACTCAGTAGTCTCAAAAATCTCTTCATCAGGCATAAAGGTGATCTTGGTGCCGCGTTTCTTTGTCTCGCCAACCATTTCCAGCGGAGCCTGCGGGTCTCCGCGACGATATGACTGTCTGAAAATTTTGCCATCACGACGAATTTCCAGTTCAAGCCACTTTGAAAGAGCATTGACAACCGAAACACCTACTCCATGCAAACCACCTGAAACCTTGTAGGAATCGTTATCAAACTTGCCGCCAGCGTGAAGAACCGTTAGAACAACTTCTGCAGCCGATTTCCCCTCATTCGCCATGATGTCGGTCGGAATACCTCGTCCGTTATCAATAACAGTTATCGAGCCATCTGTATTGATAGTTACTGAAACTTCATTACAATAACCGGCCAGGGCCTCATCGATCGAGTTATCTACTATTTCATAAACAAGATGATGGAGACCGGCACTTGAAGTCGAACCAATGTACATGGCCGGGCGCTTACGTACTGCTGACAGTCCTTCGAGAACCTTGATATTGTCGGCACCGTACTCTTCGGAACCGTTTGTTGCGTTTTCCTGTTCACTCATACGATTTACTTCCTTCAAACGTCAGATTGCCGCCTTCTATATGACATACGGCGCATTGTGGCGCAGCATTCAGCAGGGCCGGGGAACGTTCTGTTGTTGTTATAAATACCTGAATTTCTCTAGCGATCAGGAACTCCATAAGATTACTGTTCCTGTGGGCATCCAATTCCGAACTCATATCGTCCAGCAGCAGCAACGGTGCTTCGCCGAATATTTCATGAAGATTGTCCATTTCGGCCATCTTTAGAGCTAGAATAAAACTTTTCTGCTGCCCTTGTGATCCAAATGCCTTTAGTGGACGCGCATCTAATATAAAGCTGAGATCATCCCGATGTGGTCCTGCTGTCGTCGTTCCATAGCGTTCGTCAGCACGCTGGTGGTGTTTAAAAAGCTCCAGCAACTCTTCTCGGATTTCGTCCCTCTTAATTGCTTGAACCCCATCTGGCTGATAACTGATACGTGAAGTTTCGTTTCCACCCGAAATAGTTGCGTAATATTTCTGCAGTTTATTATCCAGTACTGCAATGAATCTAAGCCGTCGTTCAATTACTTCTGCACCCGTTTCCGAAAGCTTTTCTGTCCATATATCCAAACCTGTTCTGTCAGTACTTTTTAAAAGGTGATTACGCTGTTTAAGTATTCGCTGATACGAGTGCCAACAATTAAGATAATTTATGTCACCCATGTATACCGCCCGATCAAGATAACGCCGCCTCGACTCAGGCCCCATTTTTACCATCCCGGTATCGTCGGGAGAAAATACCACCGAATTCAGTTTACCATGTAGTTCAGATGCCTTATGAACTGTTTTTCCATCTATCTCCATCTTTCGTCCAGCTGTTTCAATTAACAGTCGTAATCTGCTTTCAATCCCACCTGATTCAACAGTACCCAAAATCTGTGCTTGTCTTTCTCCATGTTTGACAAGTTCTGGTAATCGAGATGTTCTAAATGAGCGTGGGCTTCCTAACAGATGGATAGCTTCCAGCACATTGGTCTTGCCTTGACCGTTAAGACCATACAACAGATTAAACTTTACTCCAGGTTTTATCTGCACTGAACAGATATTTCTGAAATCTGAGATGGTCAAGAAGCGGAGAACCATCTGACTTAAATTAAAGTCTCATAGGCATAATGACAGCAAGAAAAGAACTTGAATTTTCTGGAACTATAATTGAGGGAGATAACTCGTCCTTAAATTTCATTTCAATTCGTTCAGTTTCAGCTACTGAAAGTACATCTAACAAGTACCTTGCATTAAACCTTACCGCAATTGGCTCGCCAGAATAGTCTACATCAAGCTCTTCCATAGCATCTCCCAATTCAGGATTACTGGAAGAAATTTTAATTCCACCTGAAGATATTTCTAACATTATTCCCTTAAATTTTTCACTTGAAAGAATAGCCATACGCCGCACAGAATGAGTAAAATCTTCCTTATTTACAGTAACCACCTGATTATTTGCAACTGGAATTACTCTATTGTAATCAGGAAATTCACCGTCGACTAACCGCATTACCATATATGAATCTCCACGTTTGATAACAGCACTGTTATCCATAAATCCAAACATCAAAGTGCCGCTATCTTCATCAGTAATCTTCTTCATTTCAAAAACACCTTTTTTAGGAAGTATTACCCCCTTCAAAAGTTCTGGTCCAGCGGTTCCTTTGAGATTTCCTGATGCTATGGAAAGCCTGTGCCCATCTGTAGAAACCATTTTAAGGGCATTGCTACCGTCAGGACTTACTTCAACTTTGGTAAATATTCCATTTAAATTGTATTTAGTTTCATCTGTGCAAATTGCATAAGAGGTTCTTTCTATCATTCCTCGCAGAAGAGAAGATTCTATTTCAAATAGATTTTCTTCTTTCACATCAGGAAAATATGGAAATTCATCCGGAGATAACCCCACTATGTTAAATTGTACTTTTCCGCACTTTATTTCTACCCAATCATTTTCTTTAGTAAGAAACATAATTTCCTGATTTGGAAGTTCTTTCACTATTTCATATATTTTTTTAGCAGAAACAGTAATTTTTCCAGGCGTGATTACTTCTGCCGAATAACTGCTTTTCATACCTACTTCAAGATCTGTTGCAGTAACTAAAAGCGAAGTTTCAGTAGCTTCTAGAAGAACATTGGATAAGATAGGCATTGAATTTCTTTTTTCAACAATCCCCTGTATTTTTTGTAACGATTTGAGAAATTGCTCTTTATTAATCCTAAATTCCATTGAATTACTCCTCTGTATTACTAACATTATTTAAAAATAAAAAGATTTTTTGTAGTATGTAGTTGGCCCTGTGTAAATAGGGTATAACTCAGTAACTTACTTAAATATAACGGTTAACTTATTGATTCAGTCTATGGATATTTGGTGTTTAAAATGCAACTTTTACACATAAAAAATAAAATCGACATTTATTAACATACAATCAACAGGTTTTACTCACTTGAGTATTATTTTTCTAATTTCATCAATTATTTTAGATAGTTTAGGTTCATTTGCCATAGTTTTTTCTATTTTTTTGAAAGAGTGGATAACGGTTGAATGATCTTTGCCACCAAACTTTAGTCCAATATCTGGATATGAAGCCTTAGTCATATCTCTACATAGCCAGATAGCAATCTGGCGTGCCTGTACAATATTTTTAAGCCGCTTATCTGATTTAAGTTCTGCAAGTTTTAAGTCAAAATAATCGACTACAGATTTCTGAATCAATTCTACGGTTACCTCTTTATGTCTGTCTCCGAGAATATCCTTAAGATTTTCTTTAGCCATCTCCAGAGTTATTGGAACATTTTGAAGACTACTGAAAGCACCTAGCCTAATGAGCATTCCTTCCAACTCTCGGACGTTTTTAGTATCACTTGAAGCAAGAAAATAATAAACGTCTTCAGGAAAAAAAACCTTAGTACATTCTGATTTTTTTTTGAGTATTGCCATTTTTGTTTCTACATCAGGAGGTTGAATATCAGCAATCAACCCCCATTCAAATCGTGATCTTAATCGGTCTTCAAGGTCGGGTATTTCGCGTGGAAATTTATCTGAAGTGATTACTATCTGTTTACGAGCATCATAAAGAGCATTAAAAGTATGAAAAAATTCTTCTTGTGTCGCTACTTTATTACCAGAAATAAATTGAATATCATCTACTAGTAAAACATCGACGTTTCTGAAACGATTTCTGAAAACTTCCATTTTTTTCAATCGAATGTGATTGACCATTTCGTACATAAATTTTTCTGCGGAGCAATAACATACATTCATATCAGGACACTGCTTACGAACAGTATGGCCAATTGAGTTGAGTAGATGACTCTTTCCAAGTCCTACGCCACCGTATATGAAGAGGGGATTGTAGGTGTCAGCAGGATTATTTGCAACGGCAGTTGCAGCGGCATGAGCAAACTGATTACCAGATCCGCTTACAAACTGATCAAAGGTATATTTGGGATTTAGTGGAGTAAATATTTGCTCAAAAACCTGCTTAATTTGCGGCGGAGATTCTATTTCTGATTTTGTAATAAAATCTTCAGAAATGTACGGTTGATGTTCTTCATCAAGTCTGACATTGAAGTTAAGTGTTACCGCATATCCGGCAGTTGCAGTGAGTGCACCGGTCAGCACCTTAAGATAATGGTCTTCTAGCCACTCTTTTGTGAAAGAATTTGGAACAGTCAAAAAAATTGAGGTGCCATCTTGGTGACTGTAATGAACCGGTTTAATCCAGGTTGCAAAGTCGGCTTCCGACATTACTTTTTCAATATTTTCAGTTGCTTGCTGCCACGCTTCTAACATCAGTAGGTAATCACAATCTTGAAATAAAATGGTTATCAACAATAAATTAAATATGTAAGTTGCTTAAATAAGTAAGGCTATTAGTATTTATAATTTTAAGACAAACAAAGTTTTCAACACAATTGTCAACAACTGTTGATAACTATTTATTTTAATAATAATAACAGTTTAAAGCTAGTTTAGGACATTATTTGACTTATTGAAGGCGTTGGAGAATAGCAGAGGTGAGTGTCTTTTTCAAGGCAAATCAGATGGTTGATTATAATATAAAACTTGACACATAAGTGGAGTTATGGTTAATAACCCATTTCCTGAAAAATAATTTTTGTAGAGGTAGGCAAGATGAAAAGAACTTATCAGCCAAGCAATATTTCACGTAAGCGTACTCATGGTTTTCTTGTAAGGATGGCAACCAAAAATGGCCGTTTGGTTATCAAGCGCAGAAGGGCCAAAGGGCGCAAAAATCTTTCGGTTCGTATTGCCGCAAAGTAATTTTACTGACTGCGTGTGACTGCAGTTCTTGACTCAACATTTCCAAAAGTTGCGCGTTTGCGGAAGAGGCCTGAATTTGTTCTGCTTGCTTCCGCGTCCCGCAAGACAACAGTGCGTGGTTTTTTGATAGTGTGGCGAAAAAATGAGCTTCAACTCGCCAGACTCGGGATCACTGCGAGTAAAAAAGTTGGTTGTGCAGTTGTTCGCAACAGGATAAAGCGGTATCTGCGTGAATTTTTTAGGCAGAACAGGTTTGGAATAGTTGCTGTGGATGTTAATGTGATTGCCAGACGAGAATCTGCGGAAATGACGTACTCTGAAGTTGTGCGGGAACTTAATTCAGCCTTTAGGCAGATAGGTACCTCATAATATGTTCAGAAGCTGCCTTATCCTTTTTATCAGGTTTTACCAGAAGGTGATTTCCCCTCTTCTTCCAAAAACTTGTAGATTTTACCCTTCCTGTTCCGAGTATTCCCGTGAGTCAATAATTCGCCATGGTGCTACCAAAGGTCTGATTCTTACATTTGTAAGATTATGCAAGTGTAATCCATTTCACCTTGGCGGTTATGATCCGGTACCAAAATAAAGATTAGTGTGCAGTATTCAGGAGCCATAGATGGAAAAGCGTGCTGTCATAGCGGTTGGTCTTTCAATAGCAGTTTTTTATCTGTTTTCAATGTTGTTTGGACCTGAGAAGAAACTTGAACCTATACCGCAAAAGGGGACTTCTGCTGCAGTTGGTACGGTTTCTAAAGATCAACAGACAGCTCCATCTGCTCCCCTTCAAGTTCCAGCCAACATACAGCCTCCTCCTTCAAATATTCAGATGAAAGAAATAACCGTAGAAACAGACTTGTACACAGCAGTCTTTTCATCGCGTGGTGCAAGCCTGAAGAGCCTGACTCTGAATAAATATCGGGAAGAAATTTCGGAGTCAGCTAAAAAGGTGACATTGGTTAGTGACTCCGATCCTAATACTTACTCCTTTGCAACAAGGGCAACAGGAATTAACTTCCCAGATAATGCTGTATTTATGGCTGATTCAGAGAGTGTTAAGGTCGATGCCGGCGGTTCCCGCCAGTTGACCTTCAATTATATTTCCGGACAGGGATTTACTGTTCGGAAAGTATATACCTTCACTTCAGGTGCTTATGGTATCAAGCTTGACACCCAGCTTTTCAACAACTCGGCTGCGCCGTTGGTTGGTGTAATTCAGCACGTATTGACATATCCGGCTGAGCCCAAGGTAAAAAACAACCGCTTTGACACAGCGGGATCTTACCTTTTCTCTGACAACACTCTTCAGGCAGATAAAATCAAAGATGTTGCAGGAGCATCTAAACGTTATGATAAGACGGTGCAGTGGTTTGGGTTTGCAGATAAATATTTTATGAATGCAATATTAAGTGATAAGAACAGCATTGCCAGTGTTGAGCCATTTGCAGAGCTTGTGACGTAGCTTGAGATGGATCTATATAAGTCTTACCTGGAAAGAATCCTGGGCCAGGAGCTTCATATAATTTCTG
>CAJBRY010000706.1 GCA_903958085.1 uncultured Geobacteraceae bacterium | reverse complement strand
CTTGCAGTTTACAGTTGGATGGTTAAACATCACGAAGATATGATAAAGCTGTCACTTTCCGGTGAAGGACTCTCCTTTTCTGTTGAGCGTGAATCTAATGAAATGCAGCAGGTTTTTCTGTCGCTGCTTCTTCATGGAGACACCAAAGGTTGTCTTAAACTTGTAGATCATTCCGTAATTACTCCTGGCGATCTTAAACATTTTTATCTTGATGTTGTCTGGCAAGCAATGTCTAAAATCGGTCAAATGTGGGAATCCAACAAGATTTCAGTTGCTGAGGAGCATCTGGCAACTGCCATAGTTGGGCGGATTATGGCGGCTCTTTATCCTCGTTTTGCTCAGTTTACGGTTTCACGGGGAAAAATTGTTGTATCAGCCGGACCAAATGAATTTCATGAAATTGGCGCACGAATGCTGGCAGATTTTCTTGAAATGGACGGATGGGATGTTACATATCTAGGGGCTAATACTCCTGCAATTGAAATACTTGAAATTATCAGAGAGCGTAAACCATTTATTACAGCCTTGTCAGTCGCTACGACCTTCAATCTACAAAATGCAAAACAGGTGATTCAGTTAATCAATGAAGACCTGGAAACAAGAGATGTAAAGATCCTGGTTGGTGGTCTTGCTTTTAATAACATACCTGACCTCTGGCAGGATATTGGTGCTGATGGATGCGCTGCAGATGCCGAAACTGCAGTACTGGTTGCGAATGAATGGTGGGATGAGAGGGTTTAGTGAGCAAACTCAGGCAGGAACTTGAAAAATACAGCAAAGATGTTGATTCCTATCTTGCAGCATCAAATGCTATTGGAATTGTTCTGCTTGATTTTGAACTGAATATTCAGGACAGCAATCTGGGTTTCATGCGCCTTTTTAACCCACGACAGATTCCAGTTGGTGAACATTTATCCGATTATTTTGGCCTTGAGGCCGGCGAAATTCAATGCGGTGAGCAACTTAAACTGCCTTGCAGTATTAAGTCGGGCATAACTGCCGTTAACAGTTGCTACGTCATTCGTATCGAAAATGGGTATCTGTTCTTCTGTGAACGGCAATTATTAACAGAGAGCCGTGTGCTGCAGGAGATTGGCTGCATGAATGATGAGCTTATCAACCTGCAGCGGGAATCGGTAAAAAACAATTTTCTCCTTGAAAATCTTCGAAAAGAGCTGGCTGAACGCGTTGTAGAACTTGAGGCAATGCTGGCTCGGGTAAAACATCTTGAAGGTATTATTCCAATCTGTTCTTACTGCAAAAAGATCAGGGATGATCATAATAGTTGGCAACAGCTGGAAAAATATATTTCGGACCATTCAGGGGCACTGTTCAGCCACAGCGCTTGTCCAGCATGCCTTGAAGAACAGATGAAGATGATTGGTGGAATAAAGCTTTCTTAAAACACTTCTACATAGCCCGGTGAATCAGTGCAGCTCCACGCTGAACAGTACGGGCGTAGTTCACCGCCGGTTTGCCGAATACCATGGCATACCCTATCAGATGGTCATCAGGAATGCCAAGTCTCTGGCGGGTCTCCGGAAGCAGATCATCTATAGCCATTTTTGCAAGACCATCCCAAACGGTGCCGACACCGTTGGCTTGAGCAAACAGTTCAAAATATGACATGGCTATAAGGCAGTCAGGTATCGGAGAAGGTGCGCTCTTTGGGGTTGAAGTTACAAGTAGATGCGGTGCGCCACGAAAAATTACGTCAAACTTTTTCTCTTCCCACATTTTGATAAACCCGGTATAGAAACTCATCTGCTCTGGAATGGCATTTTCTTTGAGCAGGCGGGTCAGTCCTGACATTACTTCTTCTCGCAGTACAGCCATTTTTTCCTTATCATCCACAACAGTAAAGCGAACCTGACGTGAATTAACTCCGAGAT